>CAYZKX010000064.1:0-9996 GCA_964479055.1 uncultured Flavobacteriaceae bacterium | reverse complement strand
ATGTACTTATCACCGTTTGCTATATCTTTCAAAAGATCGTCAATAGCCGTGGATAAATCAATGCGCTGTTCTAACAGTACGTTTAATTTATTTTGACAATTCGCGCGATGTGAATCGGAAGCATCATCACGAATTGTTTCTAAATGCATGTGATATATTTTTAAAGCCAGAATGGACAAACGATCGATGGCCCAAGCTGGGCTCTCAGAATTAATTTTAGCATTAGGTTTTACCTCTACTTCTTTATACTTCTCAAGAAAATAACTGTCAATATATTCAACAGTATCTGTTCGATCTTGATTAGAAGCGTCAATTTTACGTTTTAATGCTAACGCTGCGATAGGATCTATGTTAGGGTCGCGAATAATATCTTCATAGGCCCATTGAACGGTGTCTATCCAACACTTTCGATATAATAAGTGTGCAATTAGATCGTCATCCTTATCATATTTATTTGTAAACGGTTGGTCTACAGAGTTTGTAATTTTATAAGTGTCAATGGCGTCTTTAAATATAGCGTTCGCTTTTTCTGAAAACATAGTTGTTAAATTTAGACTGCAAATATACTTCTATTTAATTACTTTTACTAAATCAAACCGACCGGCATGCACATTCATCAACTTGCATTAAACAACTCGATTTTAAATACGTTTTTAGCTGAAATCAGAGATGTTAACATTCAACGTGATAGCATGCGTTTTAGAAGAAATATTGAACGTATTGGTGAGGTATTAAGTTATGAACTAAGTCAAACGCTTGATTATGATCAGGCTTCAGTCAGTACTCCGTTAGGGGAAAAGCAAATTAATTTACCCAAAAACGAAATAGTCATTTGTTCAATATTAAGAGCAGGACTTCCGCTTCATCAAGGTGTGTTAAACTATTTTGATACCGCTGAAAATGCATTTATTTCTGCGTATCGCAAGCATCAGGAAAATTCTAATGAATTTGAGGTCAAAGTAGAATATGCGGCCTGCCCCAGCATCGATGACAAAACGTTAATTC
Source organism: uncultured Flavobacteriaceae bacterium (assembly GCA_964479055.1). Classification (GTDB taxonomy): domain Bacteria; phylum Bacteroidota; class Bacteroidia; order Flavobacteriales; family Flavobacteriaceae; genus CAYZKX01. The sequence continues at coordinate 8,991 of CAYZKX010000064.1, read as the reverse complement.
TTGTAGACCCTATGTTAGCTACTGGGCAATCACTTGTTTTAACCTACCAGCTATTATTACAATTTGGAACGCCAAAATACGTCCATTTAATGAGTATTATTGGAGCAGCGAAAGGGGTAGACTATGTGAGTGATTATTTTCCAGATTCCAGCACACTTTGGGTAGGCGATATTGATCCTGACCTTAATGAAAAAGGCTATATAATTCCGGGCTTAGGAGATGCTGGCGATCTGGCATTTGGTGAAAAATTACAAAAATAAGAGCGTAATTGGCGTAATAATAAGCATCCAAACAAAGACTTCAGCAAACCATTTTTCTTGTGCAATTTGAATATAATTAGACATGATTATAGCTAATGGTGCAAATAGGAACATGAATTCGCTACCTGTTTTTAGAGGTGATACTACTACAATCATCACAGCAATTAATGTACATAAAAGCACTAAAAAATGAGCTGCTCTATAATTTTTAGGTTTGTCTTTGAATGTTTTTAAATAAAAAAATGATGACCATATCCCCAATGATGTTAATACGGTTATAGGTATGATGAATTTAAGGTGGTTATACGCTGAAAAATCATAGCTTATATCGTCTACAAAAACAATAACATTACCAAAAGTGTCATTCACAATTATTGAGTAACAAACAACCAATACCACTACCGTAAGCAATCCCAGAAATGGGAGGATTAAGTTTCTGGTATTTGCTATAGTGAATAAAAATAAAGCTGAAAGAATTAAACCAAAAAATAAAAAAGCCCAGAAATAAAACAACGATGCAATAGCGATCCAAAACCCTGCATCGAATAATTTTTTTATTAAGTTCTTGTTGGTCCTAAGCGAAATAATCCTTCTCAGTGCTAACAACACAAAGAGGTTTGCCACAATGATATTATCATTCAAGAGTGTTTGTGGTAAAACCGCAAAAAACAGAGCAAAGAACATTATTTTATAGCTATTCCGTTTTGTCAAATTATTTTTTGTTACAAAAAATGCCAACAACGAAATTGAAAATATTAATATCAGTACGGTTAATAATGCTCTTATTAATTTCAGCAATTGAAATTCCTCAAAAACACTTTCCGCTCGTACCACAAAGAACAACACAAAAACAAATGCCGATATGATGATTAAATGCGCAGGTCTAGATGTGCTAAAAAATCTTGTAATCATTTATTTTTTGTGTAATTTTGCTATAAATATAAAGTTAAAAAGATGAAAGACTTTTTTTATGCCATAGAGGACCTTTTTGTAAATGTGTTGTTTGCCCCATATGATTATTTGCGTTTTATGGAATTAGAGAATTGGTGGACCGCAAATATGGTATCGTGGATCTTTACAATAATTGGCTTAGTGGCTTTTACTTACTGGATGCTTCAATTAAAATCATTTAATGATAACAACGAAGAAGACAAGTCCATAACTGCTCATCAGTATTTATAGGTCAAATCCTAAGTCTTTTCTATAATACATCTTATCAAAGTGTAATTTAGTTATACTGTGATAAGATTTTTTTAGCGCCTCATTGTAGGTGTTGCCGTAACTGGTTATGGCCATAACACGTCCTCCCGACGTTACTATTTTATCCCCTTTGATCTGCGCTCCAGCATGAAATACAATGGACCCATCAATACTTGAAATACCTGTAATCTCTTTGCCCTTTTCATAACTTTCTGGATACCCTCCTGAAACTATCATTACAGTTGTCGCCGCTCGATCATCTATTTTTATGTCGATTGATTGCAATGAATCATTGCCTACGGCCTGAAATAACTCAACTATATCATTTTTCAAGCGCGGAAGAACAACTTCGGTTTCGGGATCTCCCATACGTACATTGTATTCTATAACTTTTGGGTCATCACCCACTTTGATCAATCCAATAAAAATGAAACCTTTATATGGTAATCCATCTTTTTGTAGGCCTTCAATTGTTGGAGCAACTATACGTTTCTCAATTTTTTCAACAAAATCATCATCTACAAATGGTACTGGTGAAATAGCTCCCATACCTCCTGTATTCAATCCCGTATCTCCTTCACCTATGCGTTTGTAATCTTTTGCCATTGGCAATATTTTATACGAATTCCCATCAGTTATCACAAAACAGCTCAATTCAATGCCGTCTAGAAACTCTTCAATAACTACTTTAGAACTTGCGCTCCCAAACTTGGCATTGATGAGCATATTTTCAAGTTCTGACTTGGCCTTATCGATATCATCTATAATAAGTACGCCTTTACCTGCTGCAAGACCATCAGCTTTTAATACATATGGAGGTTCTAATGTTTCAAGAAATGCATATCCTTCCTCAATATTTTTCGAGGTAAACGTTCTATGATGAGCTGTTGGAATGTTGTGACGCTGCATAAATTCTTTTGCAAATTCCTTACTGCCTTCTAAAGTGGCTGCTGCTTTCTCAGGTCCAATTACTGTAACATTTTGAAGCTCCTTATTGGACAAACAAAAATCGTGAAAGCCGTTAACAAGGGGATCCTCTGGTCCAACAACCACCATTGAAATATTCTTACTTAAAATAAGATCCCGGATTGCTTCAAAATTATTTACATTGATATCTATGTTATTTGCAATGCTATGCGTTCCTGAGTTCCCTGGCGCTACAAACAATTCCTCGCATAGTGGACTTTGTTTTATCTTCCAGGCAAAAGTATGTTCGCGCCCTCCTGAACCAAGAATTAGAATCTTCATGTCTATAAATTTAAAGCGTAAAAATAATTGCTTTTACGTTCAAAAAATAATTAATTTACATAAACCTTTTTATCGTTCAAATAGTTGGGATTTTTTGATTTTTCACTTAGAATTAATGGCTTTAAAATTCATGAAGCTGAAAAATTTATAGCCTCCATTCATGCCCTTAATGAGGATGACTTTTCAGCATATATAGAAGCACAAAAAGAGCGCATCCTTCAACACCACCTCACTACAAATTTGTTCTATAAAAAACTGACATTAGATTTCGATTGTTCACAATGGGAAACCTTACCCATATTAACTAAAAAGGATTTGCAGCAACCATTAGAAAATAGACTTGCTGAAGGATTCTCAAAAGGACAAGTTTACGTCAATAAAACTTCCGGATCCTCAGGTGATCCATTTATTTTTGCAAAAGATAAATGGTCTCACGCTTTAACCTGGGCCATAATAAAGCATCGTTTCTCATGGTATAATATTGATTTTAACACCTCAAAACAAGCGCGATTTTTTGGCATTCCATTAGATAGAAAAAACTACTATAAAGAACGTTTAAAAGATTGGTTTAGCAATAGATATCGATTCTCTATTTTTGATTTGAGTGAGGCCTCCTTTGAATTTTGTTTGAATAAATTTAAAAAGACGGCCTTCAAATATATCAATGGTTATACGAGCCCTATAGTTCAATTTGCCAAGTTTTTGCAGGATAAAAATATCGTACTTAAAACGGTTTGTCCTTCTTTGGATTTTTGCATGGTGACCTCCGAAATGCTTTTTGACAGTGACAAACAGCTTATGGAGCATCAATTTGGTATTCCTGTTATTAATGAGTATGGCGCATCTGAATTAGATTTGATTGCATTTGAAGATCCTAAAGGTGACTTCATTTTAAATAGTGAAACTTTATTTGTTGAAATAGTTGATGCGTCTGGAAAAGTTGTACCCAATGGCCAAGAAGGCCGTATTGTAATTACATCCTTATTTAATATTGCACATCCGTTTATTAGGTATGATATTGGTGATATTGGGGTTATTGCAGAACACAGTACTAGTAAAAGACCGGTCTTAAAAAAGCTGATTGGCAGAACTAATGATATTGCTATACTACCGAGCGGAAAGAAAGCTGCGGGTTTGACATTCTATTATATTACTAAAAGCATTATTGAGGACGATGGTAATGTAAAGGAGTTTGTAATTGAACAGCAGAAAAAGGCTCTTTTTCATGTACTATACGTAAGCTCAAAAGCGTTGACTGATGCTAAGAAAATAACTATTACTAAAGCTATGATCGACTATTTAGAAGAGGGAGTAAACATTACTTTTGAACGTCGAGACCATTTGGACCGTTCGGCTAGTGGTAAATTAAAGCAGTTTATTTCTTATTTAACATCAAACTAAAAGCCCGTGAAGGATATACTGATTATAACTAACTATTATCCACCCGAAATAGGTGCAGCTTCAAACCGAATATTTCAACTGGCTAATGGATTGGCAACAATGGATTATTCTGTCTCCGTAGTGACCCCTTTGCCTAACTATCCTCACGGTAAGATATTTAAAGGCTTTAAAAATAAGAGAAAGGTTATAGATAACGGTATTACTATTAATCGTTTATGGCTTTATGCTAGTAATTCTAAAAATAAATTTAAGCGGTTGTTGGCAATGCTGTCTTATAGTTTTAGTCTAATGCGTTTTTTCCTTACATCGAAAGTCCCAAACACTATAATTATTCAATCACCTCCCTTACTGGTCGCTTTCACGAGTATTTTGTTTTTAAAGTCAAAGAAACGTACCTTAATATTAAACATAAGTGATCTATGGCCGCTTGCAGGGTTGAAGCTTGGAGCGTTTAAAAAAGGCTTAAGCTATTCCGTATTAACTAGAATTGAACGCTATAATTATTCAAGATCCAATATTATTTTAGGACAGAGCAATGAGATCTTATCACATGTTACAAATATTGTCCAGAGTAAGAAGACATTCTTGTATAGAAACTTCTCTAATATAAACTCTGTTGATTTTTCAATATCTAGATCTAATTCAGATAAACTAAGAATATGCTATGCTGGACTATTAGGTGTAGCACAAGGTATATTAACCCTTTGCAAGAATTTGGATTTTAAAGCTATTGAACTTCATCTTTATGGAGAAGGAGCTGAGAGAGCACTTATTGAAAACTATATTGCAAGAAATCCCGATCTCCCTATTGTTTATCATGGTAAGTTATCACGCGCTGAATTGCATCAAGAGATTTTACAATACGATATCATGATCATCCCTTTACTGAAGCGTATTTATGGTTCTGTCCCTTCAAAAATATTTGAATTTGCCAAACTAGGCCTTCCTATTCTCTACTTTGGTGGTGGCGAAGGAGAGTACTTAGTTAGGAAACATCATTTAGGCTGGACGGCAACTCCTGGGGACTACGCTACATTAAATGAAGTGATTAAAAACATTAATCCTTCAAAATTAAACCAAGAAAAGCGCTTGAAAATCAAGGAAATAGCAGAAAAAGAATTTAGTTTTGATGCGCAGTTAGTCCGTCTAGCTCAATTGCTTCAATAGGCTTTATCTTCTCCTTTAACTACATTTAAGAAGGTTTGAAAAATAATTTTTAGGTCTAATAATAACGACCAATTTTCAATATAAAAGATATCGTATTTTACTCTTCCAATGATATCCTTATCAGACTCGACCTCGCCTCTAAATCCACTAACTTGGGCTAATCCTGTAATTCCTGGTTTAACAAAATGTCTTACCATGAATTTATCGATGCGTTTAGCGTACATATCTGTATGACTTACCATGTGAGGCCTTGGGCCAACAACTGACATGTCTCCAAAAAGGACGTTAAAAAACTGAGGTAATTCATCAATGCTTGTTTTTCTAATAAACTTACCTACTTGGGTCACCCTATGATCTCCTCGAGTGGCCTGATACAGATGGGCGTCTTCATTAGGGGTCATCGACCTGAATTTATAACAATCAAATTCCTTATAATTAAAACCATTTCTCGATTGTTTGAAAAAAACAGGGCCTTTAGATTCTAATTTAATAAATATAGCTACCAAAGGGGTTAACCAGGATAAAATAAAAATGATCACTACTGAGGCAAATGCTATATCGAAAATTCGCTTTAAGACTTGATTTATCGAATCTTGTAATGGAATGCTCCTAAGTGACAAAATTGGCAAATAGTCGTAGTACTCATATTTCAGCTTTTTAGAATAAATCTCTTTATTATCTGGTATGAATTTCAGAATTTTCAAGTTGTTATCAGCAAAGTCCACAACTTCATTGATTTGTTCAGAATTAAGTTCAGAAATGGAGCAATATATCTCATCTATTTTTTCATTTCTTATATATTCAAAACACTCTTTTAAGGACTGTTCAGCATCTCCATTGAAACTAAACGTGCCTTTGTATGAATATCCCAGCTCAGGGTTTTTAAGGAAAAACTCTTTCAGATCTCTGGTCTTTTTATTCTTTCCAAGTATTACAGTATTTCTATAATTCCCGCCAAAATCGGCTCGGTATTTTTGAAGTAAATAATAGATCGTAAACTTGAATAGTATGATTAACAATAAGCTTGAAAGAGCGAACTTAACTATGGTAGAGGCGCTAATGTCATAGTGATTGTAAAAACCAAAAAAAGCAAAAATTAACAGTAAGAATAGTATGCCTTGCCTTATTGCAAGTGCAAAAATAAACACCACTCTTGTATAACGGTAAACTTCATAAAAGTTAGAGTAAATGGATAATAAAATCCAGGAAACAGACATGAAAACCACAAAAATTAAGGGGTCGATGTTCTCAAAAAGGTAAAGTGCCGCAAAGGCATTTATAATACTTAAATCAATTAAGTATGAAATTGGTCTTAAATAACCTGAATATCTTCCGTGTTTAAATAAACTCACTACCTCTTAATATGCTTCGAAAAATCCTTATGTTCTTTTTTAAATAACTTCTCGTGCGGTAAAGATTTAAAGAAATTGTACGTCTTTCTCATGCCTTCAGCACGACTTGTTTTAGGACTCCAATCTAGCAATTTTTCGGCTAATGTAATATCTGGTTGTCTTTGAAGTGGATCATTGACTGGGAGATCTCTGAAAACGATCTTCTGTTCAGACTCTGTCATTTTAATAATTTCTTGAGCAAATTCCAATATAGTAATCTCATCAGGATTACCAATGTTTACAGGTAATGGATAGTCGCTGAACAGGAGCCTATAAAGACCTTCTACTTGATCGTCAACAAAACAAAATGATCGTGTTTGTTTGCCATCGCCAAATACGGTTAAGTCTTCTCCTCTTAGTGCCTGGCCCATAAATGCTGGTATAACACGTCCATCATTTAAGCGCATGCGCGGTCCGTAGGTATTGAAGATTCTGGCGATGCGTGTTTCAAGACCATGGAATCTATGATACGCCATGGTAATGGATTCTTGAAATCGTTTTGCTTCATCATAAACACCTCGTGGCCCTATAGTGCTTACATTACCAAAATACGATTCGGGTTGAGGGTGTACCAAAGGGTCTCCATATACTTCTGAAGTGGAAGCAATTAATATTCTAGCCTTTTTAGCTTTGGCCAAACCTAACAAGTTGTGTGTGCCTAATGATCCCACTTTTAATGTTTGTATTGGGATTTTGAGGTAGTCAATTGGACTGGCAGGCGATGCAAAATGCATTATGTAGTCTAAATCACCATCGATCTTTATGAAGTTGGTTATATCGTGATTAATAAAAGTGAAGTTGGGATTATTACTTAAGTGCGCAATATTATCGGGATCACCAGTTATAAAATTGTCCATTCCTATAACCTGAAAATCTTCTTTAATAAAACGGTCACATAAATGGGATCCTAAAAATCCAGCAGCTCCAGTAATTAATACCTTTTTACTCATTAGCCTATTGTTTCTCTACCTATAGAGCTATAGTAAAAGCCTTCTTTCTTCATGTCCTCCAAATCATATAGGTTTCTACCATCAAAAATTACCGCCGATTTCAAGTTCTCCTTAAGCCGGTTGAAATCTGGTGTTCTAAAAATACTCCATTCTGTGCAAATTACCAATGCATCAGCATCATGTGCGGCATCGTACATGTTTTTGGCATAAGTTATAGAGTCACCTAGTTTGCGTTTAACATTCTCCATAGCCTCTGGATCGAAAACTTTTACTGAGGCTCCTTTATCAAGTAGTTGATGAATGATGAATAATGATGGTGCTTCTCTTATGTCATCCGTTTGTGGCTTAAATGCTAGTCCCCAAACAGCGATTTTCTTTCCTTTCAGGTCGTTATTAAAATACGCGTCAATTCGCGGTATCAACACCACCTTTTGATGGTTATTCACCTGAATTACAGCATCTAAAATATTAAATCCAAAATTAACGTTTTTTCCAGATTTATGTAAGGCTTTGACGTCTTTAGGAAAACACGACCCTCCATAACCAATGCCTGGGAAAAGAAATCGTTTACCGATCCTGGAGTCAGTACCCATGCCAACCCTCACTTTATCCACATCAGCTCCTACCAATTCACAAAAGTTCGCGATTTCATTCATGAAGGTAATTTTTGTGGCCAAAAACGAATTGGCTGCATATTTTGTGAGTTCGGCTGATCTCTCATCCATAATAATAATAGGATTTCCCGACCTTACAAAAGGTTTATATAACTTACGCATTAGATTGGTGGCTCGTTCAGAACTTGAACCAATTATTATTCGCTCTGGTTTTAAGAAGTCATCCACTGCAAACCCTTCTCTCAAAAATTCAGGATTACTCACCACATCAAATTCAACATTAGTATGCTTTGAGATCACGTTTTTAACTTTATCGGCAGTCCCAACCGGCACGGTGCTTTTATCAACTATTACTTTGTAATCACTAATTTTTTGACCTATATCTTTTGCTACTCCCAGAACATACGACAAATCTGCCGATCCATCTTCGTCCTCAGGTGTAGGTAGTGCCAGCATGATGATCTCTCCATGTTCAAGTCCTTCGTCTAAGGAAGTAGAAAAGGTAAGTCTTCCGGCATTAATATTACGTTCAAAAATGGTGTCTAAATGCGGTTCATAAATTGGGACAATTCCGCTTTGCATTTTGTTAACTTTGTCCTGGTCTATATCAATGCACAGGACTTCATTTCCTGTTTCAGCAAGACAAGTTCCACTAACCAATCCCACATAACCAGTACCAACTACTGTTATTCTCATTACTTGAAATTTTTGAAAAATCAAAAATAGAAAATAATTATGGGTCGATGTTTAAAATAAAAAT
>CAYZKX010000063.1:0-10060 GCA_964479055.1 uncultured Flavobacteriaceae bacterium | reverse complement strand
AAATACCAGAAGCGGTCTTAGTTTCCGCTGCCATAGGCTCGATAAGAACCCTATCTGCCAGTGGTTTGATGTTTACTTTAGCCATATTATATTTTGTTTTTAGATTTTAAATTATCAGCTTTTTGGAGACAGAAACTATGCCATTGCCCAAAAACTGACAGATTGTTAAACAAAAAATGCCAGCTTGTCATTTGCGCTGGCACTTTCTATTTTATACTGTCAATTTTTTAACTATTGATCTGAATCAGATGCTCCGTTCCCGTCAGTAGCTGGAACTTCTTCAGGTACCGTTTCTGGTACTGTTTCAGGAACCGTAGTTTCAATATCATCGCCCTGCAACAATTTAGAGTCGGCTTCGCTGAAATTTCCTTTTAAGGCTACATTAGATACTAATATTAAGACAATTAACAATGCTGCCAACGTCCATGTACTTTTATCTAAAAAATCTCCGGTTTTCTTAACGCCACCGACAACTTGTGTGCCTCCGCCACCAAAAGAAGAAGAAAGCCCTCCTCCTTTAGGATTTTGAACCATAACCACGAGCACCAAAAGGAAACATACAATAATGATCAGAATCAGAAATATCGAAAATGTATTCATCTATTCGTCCTTTTCTTGTTTTAATTTTTTTATTGCCTGAATTTGGTCTGCAAAGAAACCACTTTTTTCCGGATATTTCAAACTTAAAATATCATAGGCCTGTATGGCCTTATCATAGTTTTTTTGTTCTAAATAAATACGCGCTAAGGTTTCTGTCATTAAGGTATCTGAAGTGTGAACAGAATCTTTACTCAAATCTATTGAACCACCTTTGGCAGTAACTTTGGGCATCTTGGGATTGTTCTTGATGAACTTGTCAATCAACTCAAATTTCATATTAATCTCCGAGCCTTCTTCTTTTGAAGTTGTGGTTTCCTTTTGTTCAACACGTTCAATGGGTTTGAAATTGGTGATCTTTAACCATTCAGTAAACGAATGCACTTCCGTTTTATCAAACTCCAAAGGCTGCCCCAATTGCAATTGTTTTTCAGGAGATTCTTCTATTTGATCGCTATCTACCGCAATTATGTTATCACTTTTTGAAGGTTTTCTTTCTTCAAATAAATCAGGATCCAATATGGGTTGTGTGTCATTGATGTGTTGCCTTAAAGCATCATCAATAATCACACTTTTATTTACTGAAATATCATCGATATCCAAAAGTTCAATGTTCTTTAAATGCTCCAGATTATGTTTAATGCGTTCAGAGATTTTATTTTGATTGAATTCTTCGGAAGTCACAAAATCAAACAAAACACTGCGATCTGTAGTGTATGCTGCGGTAGTTTTCAACTCTTGATTATATTTAAAACTCCCTCTGTCCTTTAAGGCTTTTAGGTGTAATGCTCTTGCAGATTGAAAATAGGGATACTCCTCAACAATTGTCTTTAAGGCATTGAATTGTGCATCACTCACGTTAGAGGGATCTAATAATAATGAAGCAAAGTCGGTCGTACTCATATTACCATTTAGCTAATGAGGCATTAAATATATCTTGTGTAATCCGTTCAAAAATTTCGTCGATTGCGGTTGTTTTTTGAGAGCCTACAAGCTGTGCACTTCCTTCATAATCAAAAAAGAAAGAAAACCGCTGTTCAAAATCGTTGTCTGGATTATTGGTGTCAATAAACCTAACATTGACGCCTATAGTTAATCGGTTTTGTGCTGCTGTACTGTTAGCCTGAGCCGTGGTAGGAGAAATTCGGTATTCAATAATCTCACCTTCATAAATCAAGTCGGCATTGCTAATTACCAATTCTAAGTTGGTTTGATTTTGGATCAGGTCCTGCAGTTCAACAGTGAACAATCTATCGAGTCCAGGTTCAATTAAAGGTGCGTCATTCACGAAATTATTCACCTGAAAGGTACGCGTTCCCTCTGGAATAGAGGCACCAGTAAATGAGTAATTTACACTACAGCCTGTGACAATGGTGACTAATATGACTAGAATGACAATTGTTAATTTTCGCATTTAATACGTATTTGGACGTTTCATAGTAATAAACGCATAAATATAACCTGCATTATCAGCAACATCAAAATCTATATTTATTACACGATACCCTTGGTAGTGTTTTTCATTAACAAGAGCTTCGGCTTCTTGTCTTATTTTTTCGGAACTGTTGCGCCCAAATGATTTTCGAATCATAAAAATCTCTACTGCTTTCATAGTGTTTGTTGTTGATGTCTATAGGTCGTATTGTTTGATCTTTCTATATAAAGTGCGTTCACTAATGCCCAATTCAGCAGCAGCTAGTTTGCGTTTGCCATTGTGGCGTTCCAGAGATTTTTTTATGAGTTCCAGTTCTTTTTCATGAAGCGATAAAGTTTCCTCCTCCACCACATCTTCGGCAAAATGATATTTATCCTCAACGGGTTCTATGATCTCAGGTTGTTGCGCTGTCCCTTTGTTTTCTAAAGGTAGCACTTCAAACTCATCAGTTTCATTTTCCTTTTGATCGCCATAGATTTTTTGAATCAAACCTTCATTGTTCTTTTGAACATCCTTGGCATTACCACTATTCATTAGTTCAAGAGTGAGTTTTTTTAAATCATTAAGATCACTTTTCATGTCAAACAAAACCTTATACAATATTTCACGCTCGTTACTAAAATCTCCCTTGGTTTTTTCGGTTCCTACAATTGCCGGAAGATGAGTACCCACATCCGGAAGATAACTACGTAATGTAGCAGCATCAATAGTTCTATTACGTTCTAATACTGAGACTTGTTCAGCAACATTACGCAACTGACGAATATTACCGCTCCATCGGTAATTAAGAAGTAAATGCGTGGCTTCATCTGAAAGTCTGATCGTTGGCATTTTATATTTTAATGCAAAATCACTGGCAAATTTTCTAAATAGTAAGTGAATATCATCCTTGCGTTTTCTTAATGGAGGTAAATGAATTTCAATAGTGCTTAAACGATAATAGAGGTCTTCTCTAAATTTTTCTTTTTGTATCGCTTCCAACATATTCATATTGGTTGCTGCTACAATGCGAACGTTCGTTTTTTGGACTTTACTCGAGCCAACTTTGATGAATTCACCATTTTCCAAAACACGCAATAACCGCACTTGTGTGGTCAATGGTAGCTCACCAACTTCGTCAAGAAATATGGTGCCACCATCGGCTACTTCAAAATACCCTGAACGCGTTTGTGTAGCTCCTGTAAAAGCACCTTTCTCATGACCAAATAATTCACTGTCAATGGTCCCTTCAGGAATGGCGCCACAATTTACTGCTATGTATTTACCATGTTTTCGATGTGATAACTGATGTATTATTTTTGGAATCGCCTCTTTACCAACCCCACTTTCACCAGTCACCAAAACAGAAATATCAGTTGGCGACACCTGAATGGCTTTTTCAATGGCACGATTTAACCCAGAATCGTTACCTATAATTCCGAAACGTTGTTTTATAGCTTGAACGGATTCCATATTAGTTGTTTTTAGAATAGTCAAGGGCTTCACCTATTAGTGTTGCCGATGTGCAATCAGTAATTCTAACATTTACAAAATCACCTACTTTATAATGCGCTTTAGGAAATACTACGACAGTGTTTTGACTATTTCGACCTGCCCAGTGTAAATCACTTTTCTTTGATTCTTTTTCAATCAACACTTCAACAACTTTTCCTAGTTGTTGTTCGGTTCTAAAAAGACTATGTTTTTGTTGTAGTTGAATGATCTCATTAAGCCTTCGCTTCTTAATATTGGCAGGAATATCATCCTCCATTTTGCGTTCGGCTAAAGTGCCAGGTCGTTCAGAATAGGCAAACATAAAACCAAAATCGTACTTCACATACTCCATTAAACTCAAGGTATCTTGATGGTCTTCTTCGGTTTCGGTAGGAAAACCTGCGATCATATCTTGGCTAATGGCACAGTCTGGGATGATTCTTTTAATATTATCGATCAACTCAAAATACTCTTCACGGGTGTGTTGGCGATTCATAGCCTTTAAAATACGATTGCTTCCACTTTGTACAGGTAAGTGAATGTAGTTGCAGATATTGTCAAATTTAGACATGGTTTCAATAACATCTAGTGTCATGTCTTGAGGATTTGACGTAGAAAAGCGAAAACGCATTTTTGGTTGAGCTTCGGCACATAAAGCTAAGAGTTGTGCAAAATTCGTAGCTGTTGCTTTTTGCAGTTCAGTGGCCTTGTCAAAATCCTTTTTTAAACCGCCACCATACCACAAGTAGCTATCAACATTTTGACCAAGTAAGGTCACTTCTTTAAATCCATTGTTCCACAGATCATTAACTTCTTCTATGATGCTCTGCGGATCTCTACTGCGCTCGCGTCCCCTTGTAAATGGTACTACACAAAAGGTGCACATATTATCACAACCTCGTGTTATAGATACAAATGCTGTAACGCCATTACTATTTAATCGCACAGGTGAAACATCACCATAAGTTTCTTCTTTAGAGAGAATAACGTTTACGGCATTTCTTCCTTCATCAACTTCAGCAATTAGGTTAGGTAGATCTTTGTAAGCATCAGGGCCAACTACCAGATCGACAATTTTTTCTTCTTCGAGAAATTTACTTTTTAAGCGTTCAGCCATACAACCCAAAACACCAACTTTCATGTTGGGATTGATCTTTTTTACAGCATTGTATTTTTGAAGACGTTTTCTAACCGTTTGTTCGGCCTTCTCACGAATGGAACAAGTATTCACCAAAACCAAATCGGCTTCTTCAAGATTTTGAGTTGTATTAAACCCTTCATTTTGAAGAATAGAGGCCACGATCTCACTATCACTAAAATTCATTTGACAACCATAGCTTTCAATAAATAGCTTTCGTTGATTTCCTTCAACAGCCTCCAATACAAGACTTTCACCTTGTTTTTTTTCGTTAATGATCTTCTCCATTTAAATAATTTGCAATTATAAAAAGCGCTATGAGATAAAAACTCAATAAGTGTGCAAAGATACAATTATTTTAGCTTTTAATGACAAAGTGTCAGTATTAATATAGTTAATTGGAATTGCATAAATTTGACAAAAAACCAACTTATGCGATTTGACGATTTACAACTGCAGATTCAAAATGCGAAGCCTTTAGATTTTGGAACTATTCTCGATCAAGTAATTGATCTATTTAAGAAAATTTGGCTGAAGGGTTTTCTAGTCATTCTTCTATTGGTGTTGGTAACCTTGATAATTACTTTTTTATTGTCATTAATTGGTCTAGGGCCAGAGACCATAACATCCGATTGGTATTATGAATTTAATTTTTTCACCTATTACCAGGAAAATCTAATAAGCTCATTACCACAAACTATTCTTCTTGGATCATTTACTTTAGGTTTGGTAGCTGGGTTTTATCGCACGTGTAAAGGTGTGGACCACAATACTCCTGTTGACGATGATCTGTTTTATTATTTCAAAGGTGATCATTTAAGAAAGGTGTTTATGCTAGGTGTTATTTATGCCTTAATTGCCACCATTGCACAATCTCTTTTCTTTTTACCATATATATATGTAGTAGTGCCTTTGTCATTTTTTTCGGTGATTTTTGCATTTAACCCAGAATTAACCGAATTAGAGATCGTGAAATTGAGTTTTAATTTGGGAACCAAGAAATGGTTACTCACCTTTGGCCTTCTTGTGCTTACTGGAATAATGGGAATGCTGGGTGCTATTGCCTGCGGAATTGGAATGTTGTTCACAATATCCATCGCTTATTTACCCGTATACTTTATCTATAAGAATACAATAGGTTTCATTGAAAAAAGCGAAATTGATGAAATTGGGCTTTTGCAAGAATAATTGGTTGTAATCTCATTCATTTTACTATAAGTTTTTGAGTCGATATTTAGATATGCGTCAACACTTCAAAATTTTGAAGTAAAAAAAATCATATACATTTGTAGCCTCAAATTTTAATACATGGCAAAGAATTTAGTAATTGTAGAGTCACCTGCCAAGGCTAAGACCATCGAAAAATTTTTAGGTAAAGATTTTAAGGTGGAGTCTAGTTTTGGACATATTGTAGACCTGCCTACCAAGGAGTTGGGTGTTGATGTTGATGGCGATTTTAAACCAAAATATCGCGTTTCTACAGATAAGAAAGCGGTAGTAAAAAAACTAAAGGAACTTGCTAAAAAAGCCGAAATTGTTTGGTTGGCCAGTGATGAAGATCGAGAAGGAGAGGCCATAGCATGGCATCTGGCCGAAACATTAAAACTTGATAAAGAGAAAACCAAGCGTATTGTTTTTCATGAGATTACCAAGGCTGCAATTCAAAAAGCCATTGCCAATCCTAGAGGGTTGGACTATAATTTAGTGGATGCCCAACAAGCACGTCGCGTGTTGGATAGGATTGTTGGATATGAACTATCACCAGTATTATGGCGAAAAATAAAAGGCGGATTATCTGCTGGCCGCGTACAGTCTGTTTCAGTACGTTTAATTGTAGAGCGTGAACGTGAGATCGAAGCCTTTACACCGGAAGCATCATATCGCGTTGATGCTATTTTCGCAACTAATGAAGGACAAACCTTCAAAGCGCGATTGCCAAAAACATTTGCTAGTAAACAAGAGGCGCAAGGATTTTTAGATGAAAATATGCATGCCGACTTTGAAGTTGATTCATTGGAGAAAAAACCAACCAAAAAATCGCCGGCGGCACCTTTTACAACATCTACTTTGCAGCAAGAAGCCTCAAGGAAATTATTCTTTTCGGTAAGTAAAACCATGACCATTGCGCAGCGATTATATGAAGCAGGGTTGATAACATACATGAGAACCGATAGCACCAATCTATCTGATGAAGCCAGGAAATCGGCTGAGAATGAGATTGTTAACTCCTATGGCGTTCAATATAGTAAACCTCGTAATTATAAAGGTAAATCCAAAGGCGCACAAGAGGCCCATGAGGCCATTAGACCTACTGATTTTTCGAATCAAACGGTTAATCTTGAGAATGATCAAACGCGATTATATGAATTGATTTGGAAACGTGCGATTGCCTCTCAAATGAGTGAAGCACAATTGGAAAGAACAAATGTGAAGGTAAGTGCTTCTACTCATAATGAACTTTTCGCTGCCACAGGTGAGATGATCAAATTTGATGGGTTTTTAAAAGTCTATCTGGAAGGAACTGATGATGAAGATCAGGAGCAAGAAGGAATGTTACCGGTGCTTAATACGAGTCAGAAACTTTTTAACCAACGTATTACAGCGACACAACGTTTTACACGCGCACCATATCGTTATACTGAAGCTTCACTCGTAAAGAAATTAGAAGAGCTCGGTATTGGTCGTCCATCAACATACGCACCTACTATTTCAACTATTCAAAACAGAGGCTATGTTGAAAAAGGAACAGTTGATGGTATAGAAAGACCATATACACAATTGATCCTTAAGGAAGGTGCAATTGAAGAAACACAATTATCTGAAAAAGTGGGATCGGATAAAGGAAAGCTCGTTCCAACGGACATTGGAATGATTGTAACAGATTTTTTGGTCAATCATTTTGAAACGATTCTGGATTATAATTTCACTGCCAAAGTAGAAGAAGAATTTGATGATATTGCTGATGGTAAGGAAGATTGGACTAAAATGATGAAATCTTTTTATAAGGATTTTCATCCTCAAGTGGAAGAGGTACAGGAAAATGCAGGTCGAGAATCGGGAGAGCGCGTACTTGGTGTGGATCCTGAGAGTGGGAGACAAGTTAGTGTAAAACTAGGAAAGTTTGGGCCAATGGTTCAAATTGGAACCGTTGAAGATGAAGATAAACCATTGTTCGCTAGCTTAACACCAGAGCAACAACTTAATACCATTACCTATGAAGAGGCAATGGACTTGTTCCAATTGCCTAAAACATTAGGTGAATATAATGGCGATAAGATTGAGGTCAATAATGGCAGGTATGGTCCTTATGTTAAATATGGTAAAAAGTTTGTCTCACTTAATAAAGGAATGAATCCCTTAAGCATTGAACTTGATGAAGCCATTCAATTGATCAAGGACAAAGAAAAAGCGGATGCACCTATCTATCATTATCAAGAATTGCCTGTAGTAAAGGGAAAGGGACGATTTGGGCCATTTATTAAATGGAACAATATGTTTATTAATGTCAATAAAAAGTACGATTGGGATAATTTATCTGAAGGCGATATTATTGAATTGATCGAAACTAAGATTCAAAAAGAAAAAGATAAGTTGGTGCACGTTTGGGAAGATGAAGGCATTCGTGTGGAAAAGGCACGATGGGGACGACACCATATAATAAAGGGTAAAACTAAAATTGAATTACCTAAAACGGTTGATGCCACAAAACTCACTCTTGAGGACGTACTAGGCTATCTTGAAAAATCAAACAAAAAATCCTCTAAAAAGAATTAAATTATGAATCTTGATTTTCTTTCCCCTGTTCAAGATATGGTGTTAGCCCACAATGAATTACAACCATCTCAGGTGTTAGGAAAGAAATTGAAGATTCATTCGCAACAACTAGGCTTGCCAGACCTCAGTGATGTCAAGATTGCAATTATTGGAATTCCTGAGAATCGAAATGACCAAAACTATATTGGCGAGTCCTACCAATTGCACGAATTGAGAAAAGCATTTTATGCGCTATATCCAGGGAATTGGAATTCAACCATCGCTGATCTTGGAGATATTAATAAAGGAGAGACTGTTGAAGACACTTATTTTGCATTACGATCAACCGTTGCCGAATTAATTAAAGCTGAAATCATTCCTATTATATTGGGTGGGAGTCAGGATCTTACCTTTGCCAATTATAGAGCCTATGATGAGATATCACCAATGGTCAATATTGTAAATGTAGATTGTTGTTTTGATCTTGGTGATTCATCCAAACCGATAAAGAATAATAGCTTCTTGGGGAAAGCCATTATGGAGCAACCCTACAATTTGTTTAATTACTCTAGCATTGGATATCAAACCTATTTTAATTCTCAGGAAGAAATTGACCTCATGGAAAACCTGTATTTTGAATCGTATAGGTTAGGTGAGATCAGTACAGATGTTTCAATGGTAGAGCCCATATTAAGAGACGCCAATATTGTGACTGTTGATCTTAAAAGTATTAGAAGTTCAGAGCTTAGTGAAAAACAAAAATTTTCTCCAAACGGATTCGATGGAAAAGAAATTTGTGCAATTGCTCGTTACGCAGGTATAAGTAATAAGGTGTCTTCATTTGGCATTTATGAATATACACCTTCAAATGATGACCAGGCAACTTCAATGTTAGTTGCTCAAATGATTTGGTACTTTATCGAAGGCGTAAACTGCAGAATATTAGATGATGACTTTACCGATGAAAGAAGTTATCAAAAATTTACTGTTTTGGTTGACGATCAGGAATTGGTATTCTATAAAAGTACAAAAACAGGTAGATGGTGGATCGAGATTCCTTTTTTACCCAATGTTAATAATAAATTAAAGCGTCATACGTTATTACCTTGCATGCATGCGGATTATCAGGCCGCAACCAACGGAAAAATACCAGAAAGATGGTATAAAGCGTTCAAGAAAAATAGCGTTTAGTGAGGGTTTAGAATATGTAATTTCATCGATGAAATGCACTTTTTTGGGTTAAAATGCGTTTTTTTTGCCAAAAAAGTTGTTTATGTGGAATTATATAAATATGTTTACCACCTCAAAATTTAAATAAAGTTAATTAACCTATTAGTTTATGTATATGAAGAAGTTAGTTTTAATAGTCGCTGTTTTAGCTCTTATAACTAGTTGTAACTCAGGAGATCGAGGAGAATTAGTTGGAGTTAAAGGAAAAAAATGGCATCCTGAAAAGCCTTATGGTATGGAACTCGTACCTGGAGGATCTTTTATTATGGGTAAATCAGACGATGATTTGGCTGGCGTTAAAAACGCCCCTACTAAGACCGTTACAGTAAGAGCATTTTATATGGATGAAACTGAAATTACAAATGCAGAATATCGCATGTTTGTAAATTGGGTTAGAGATTCCATTATTAGAACCAAATTAGCCATTATCGCTG
>CAYZKX010000062.1:4973-10377 GCA_964479055.1 uncultured Flavobacteriaceae bacterium | reverse complement strand
AAGAACATGGGAATATGCTTTTGATGAACGCGATTGGTTGTATCAAACACCCATGGATATTCTAATAAAGGCCAGTAATGGTGCTTCAGATTTTGGTAATAAATTTGGCCAGCCCTTAATATGTGGATCCGTGTTGACATTCGAGCACAGTGAAAAACATAATGGACAATCTAATTCAATATCTAAACTGGGGTATGATAAGGTTATAATGCTTGCTGGAGGCATTGGCTATGGTAAAGCAGATCAGGCCATCAAAGACAAACCCGTTGCAGGTGATAAGATCGTAGTACTAGGTGGCGATAATTATAGAATTGGAATGGGTGGTGCGGCTGTTTCTTCAGCCGATACTGGTGAATTTTCATCAGGTATCGAATTAAATGCTGTGCAACGATCAAATCCTGAAATGCAAAAACGTGCAGCCAACGTGGTTCGTGGCATGGTTGAAAGTGATGACAATACTATAATTTCCATACATGATCATGGTGCAGGTGGTCATTTGAATTGCTTATCAGAACTCATTGAAGATACAGGAGGTTGTATTGATTTAGATGCTCTCCCTATTGGAGACCCTACATTATCGGATAAAGAAATAATTGGCAATGAATCTCAGGAACGCATGGGTTTACTTATTGCCGAGAAAAACTTGGACTCCATGTCCAAGGTTGCCGCAAGAGAACGATCGCCAATTTATACTGTTGGCGAGGTCACAGATGACAATCACTTTTGCTTTCAATCGTCAAATAAAGGTAGTAAGCCAATGGACCTTGATCTTGATGATATGTTTGGAAGTTCACCAAAAACGGTCATGAACGATTCTTCAGTATTAAAAATTTATAATGACCTCAATTATTCAAGTGATAAGTTCTATGAATATCTGGACCAGTTATTGCAATTGGAGGCAGTGGCTTGCAAAGATTGGTTGACTAACAAAGTAGACCGATGTGTTGGTGGTCGTGTAGCTAAGCAACAATGCGTTGGACCATTGCAGCTCCCATTGAACAATTTAGGGGTAATGGCATTGGATTACCATGGAAAAGAAGGCATTGCTACTTCAATTGGACATTCGCCAATTTCAGCCTTGATCGATCCCATCGCAGGAAGCAGAAATAGCATCACTGAAGCTTTAACCAATATCATTTGGGCACCACTTAAAGATGGCTTGAAAAGCGTGTCTTTATCGGCTAACTGGATGTGGCCTTGTAAAAATGAAGGGGAAGATGCGCGATTATACTCGGCTGTTGAAAGTGTTTCAAAATTTGCCATTTCTCTGGGAATTAATATTCCCACAGGTAAGGATTCACTTTCTATGAAACAAAAATATAGTGATTCTGAAGTCATCGCTCCTGGTACAGTGATCATTTCGGCCGCGGGAAATTGTAATGATATCTCTAAAGTTGTCGAGCCTGTTTTCAAAAAAGGGTCAGGTAAAATCTACTATATCAATATTTCGCAGGATGGCTTTAAATTAGGAGGCAGTTCTTTTGCTCAAATTTGTAATAAGATTGGAAAAGAAACACCAACCGTAGCTTCTGCTGAATACGTTAAAACGGTTTTCAATACGATTCAAGAACTTATTAAAAACGAAAAAATAGTTGCTGGTCATGATGTGGCATCAGGAGGATTGATCACCACATTACTTGAAATGTGCTTTGCCGATAATAATTTAGGAGCAGAATTAGATCTTACAGAATTAAATGAAATAGATTCCTTAAAATTGTTGTTCTCTGAAAATTGTGGTTTGGTAATCCAAGCCAAAGATGAATCGGTTACCTCTGTATTAACTGAGGCAGGTATCACCTTTCATGCTATAGGAAATGTAACTGATCATGATGTGCTAAGCATTATTAATCACAATGAGGTATTCACGCTCACAATTTCACGTTTACGTGACATGTGGTATAAGACCTCCTTTTTACTCGATCAAAAACAAACGGCCAATGGACTAGCCAAAGCGCGGTTCAACAATTACAAGAACCAACCACTTAAATATAGTTTTCCTAAGCAATTTACTGGGCTGCGGCCTATAATTGACGAAAATATAGAGCGTCCTAAGGCGGCAATTATTAGAGAAAAAGGAAGTAATAGTGAGCGCGAAATGGCAAATGCCATGTATTTAGCAGGATTTGACGTTAAGGATGTGCACATGACCGATCTTATTACTGGTAGAGAGACTCTTGAAGATATTCAGTTTATAGGAGCCGTAGGCGGGTTTTCAAACAGTGATGTTTTAGGTTCAGCCAAAGGATGGGCTGGAGCATTTATGTACAATGAGAAAGCTAATATTGCGCTAAAAAAATTCTTTGAACGAAAAGACACCTTATCCGTAGGAATTTGCAATGGGGCTCAGTTATGGATGGAACTTGAACTTATTAATCCAGATCATGAAAAGCATGGAAAATTGACCTATAACGACTCTGGCAAGCACGAAAGTGCCTTCACTGCGGTGACAATTCGAGAGAACAATTCGGTTATGCTTTCATCACTGGCAGGATCAACTTTAGGGGTTTGGATTTCTCATGGTGAGGGAAAATATGTTTTACCAATGTTTGAGGATCAGTATAATATATGCGCCACCTATGCCTATGATGCTTATCCATCCAATCCTAATGGGTCCGATTATAATGTGGCCATGATGTGCGATCAATCAGGTCGTCATTTAGTGACCATGCCACATATTGAGCGATCAACATTTCAATGGAATTGGGCACACTATCCTGAGAATAGGAAAGACGAAGTTTCACCATGGCTTGAGGCATTTGTGAACGCAAGAAAATGGATCGAAAAAAAATAGGTTTTGAAAATTTCAAAACCTATTTCTAATACCATTGATTGATTTTATTTTGATATCCTACTAATATTGGCTTCTCCTAAAATAATTCCTTTTCTTACTTCAGGATCACCTTTATAAAGTACATCCGCTTCTCCGTATGAAGTCACCTTCAATCTGTCATTAACATTAAAATGAAACGTACCATCGCCATAAACTGTCACTTTAGCTTCATTACTTTCTACATTTTCTGCATTTATGGTACTTTCACCATAAGCAGTATAACGTTGCTTTACAATTGTGCCTTTGTCAATATCTAATTCACTAGCCCCATAAATAGTAACTCTAAAGTTTTGCAAATCAACTTCTTTAATTTTGATTTCAGACTCACCATAAATTCTTAAGGTAAGATCCTCTTGTTGCATAGTACTTTTAAATGCAATATCCTCCTCTCCTCTAATTGAAAAAGTGTCAACATTAACATAGGTGATTGTAACATGCGCCACATTATTGTTATAAATAGGCACTTTTTGTTTCCAACCATCATGATATACTTTTTCATGTTTGGTAGTGGTCTTTGCGCCTTCTAAATATACTTGTAAAGTTTTTCCTTTGATCTCGTAATTGAATTTTTCAATTGGTACTTCAATGTTATTTACTACTACACTGGCCTTGTCCCCTTGAACAAAATCAACAGAAATATGAGGACTAACAATAATTTTGTCAAAATCTGATGTGATATCAATTTGTTTTTCTTGAGCAATGGCATTGACAGTTAACAACATTGCAAAAGCGAAAAATAAATTTTTAAAGTTTTTCATTGTGTTGGTTTTTTGATGAATTAATTAAATATTACACACTACAACAAAAAGACTATTAGGTTTAGCTTTTGTTACAGTATTTCCAATATCATTGTAAATTTATTTTATTTTTTATTGGTCTAAAGGTGTAACATATCAAATATTATATAGTCTATATGATATAGACTATAAAATTTACACGATGAAAACTAATCAATTGATCAAAAAACAAACAGCCCTATTTATTCTTGTATTCACATTTATCTTTTCGGCAAATCTTAATGCACAGCAAACGGTAGACGCCAGTGATATCATGCGTGATATCAAAGCCGGTAAAACAGTTTCATATGAGAATGTTACTATTACAGGAGTGTTAGACATGACCTTTATGGACGACAAATTACCTGACCTTCCTAAAAAAAGAAGATGGTACAACGGCAGCAATTCAATAGAAGAACAAATTGAAGGTATCGTTACGTTTAAAAATTGTGTATTCGAAGATCATGTTTACGCCTATTTTCATGATGAAAAGTCAGAATACACCTTTGTTGCCAACTTCGAAAATGATGTTGCTTTTACAAATTGCACGTTTAAGGGAGAAGCCTTATTTAAGTATTCTGATTTCGAACGCGATGCCAGTTTTGAAGGTTCAAAATTTGGAGACCGTACTACCTTTAAGTATGCCGAATTTAGTGAGAATGTAAGTTTTGCTAATACGAGTTTTGAAGAAGATGCTATATTCAAGTACACCGAATTCAAAGATGGTGTCTCATTCAATAGTGCCAAATTTGAAGAGAGCCTTGACATCAAATACATGGATGTTAGAGGAGAATTTGATATAAAAAACATGACGGTGTCTGATGATATCGATTCAAAGTATACCGAGATCAACGGGAAAGGGTTTAACAAATACCTTTTAGAAAGTAAAAACTAAACTTTAATTATTATAAGAGAATTGGCTCGGCTTAGGCTGGGCCTTTTTTATTTAAATTAAAAGTTCAGTTATTCACTACGAAAGTAAAAGCTTCTATTTTTCATATCTTCGTTTAACAATTTTGCGAAATGAAAAAGACGCTACTCCTTCTCACCCTAATCATATCATTTTTTTGTTTTGGTCAACATGAAAATCAAAAGTATCATCGCGCCAAAATTTACTACAATTATACTGATCAGATCGAACACTTAAAATCGATAGGAATATCGGTTGATCATGGCGTTCATAAAAAAGGCGTTTTTTTCGAATCTGATTTTTCGGAAAGGGAAATTGATTTGATAAGAGATTCTGGATTAAGCGTCGATATCGTAATCAATGACGTGGGTGCATACTACGTGAATCAAAACGACCCAAACCATAAAGATTTTGTGGCGCCTTCAGTTTTTAGAAATGCATCATGTACAAATAACAATGCTAATAATTATAACACACCAGTAAATTTCAACGTATTTCCGGCCAATCAGTTTGGTGGATTTTATACTTACAGCCAAGTATTACAAGAGTTAGAAGATATGGCTACCCTTTACCCTAATCTCATTACAGCTCCTGAAAATATAAGTACATTTTTAACAGATGGTCTACCTGATAATTCTACTACACCATCCATAGGTAATAATCCAATCAAGTGGTTAAAGATTAGTGATAATCCAAATACAGATGAATCTGAACCTCAAATATTGTACACCGCTATTCATCATGCAAGAGAACCTGCTAGCTTATCACAACTCATTTTTTACATGTGGTATTTATTAGAAAATTATGATAGTGATCCTGAAGTTCAAAGCATTGTTGATAATACCGAATTGTATTTTGTTCCAGTAATAAATCCTGATGGTTATTTAT
>CAYZKX010000062.1:0-4963 GCA_964479055.1 uncultured Flavobacteriaceae bacterium | reverse complement strand
TAAAAATAGATGGAATGGTTATGGTGTTGATAACAACCGTAATTACAACTATTATATTAATGGTAACTCAAACAATGGATCCTGGGGAGGTCCGGGTTCATCTGCTGATACCAGTTCCGAAATACATCATGGCCCTGGTCCATTTTCGGAAGAAGAAAATAAAGCCATGAAGTGGTTTGTTGAACAACATAATTTTGTTATGGCACTTAACAATCACACCTTTGGCCAGTTACTCTACTTTCCATATGGCTATGCGGATGTCCCAACTCCAGAAGAGGCTCTTTTTAAAGATATGACTGCAGAACTGGTTTCGGAGAATGGTTATAATGCCTTACGTGATTCTCCGTTTTCTGGTGATAGCGATGATTTTATGTATGGCACAGTGGGCACTCATAATCCCATATATGCCATGACTCCTGAAGTGGGAACAAGCTTCTGGCCTGCACAATCAACCATTGAAAGCATATGTAAAGACATGTTGTATCTAAACTTAACTGCTGCTCAAATGGTAAATAATTTTGGCGTAGCCCAAAGTACATCTTCTGTTTTTGTTAACAGCACATCAGCATTAGCCGAGTACAGTTTAAAGCGTTTAGGACTTGTTGAACCAGGTAATTTTTTAATTAGTGTAAATCCAATATCATCCAATATCAGCGCTGTAGGTAGTGCCAATTCTCATAATGGTTTGGCTTATGGAGAAATTGTAAGTGGGGCCATCATGTTGACCTTAGATGAAAGCATTGATCCTGGTGATCTTGTAACCTATGAGATCGTAGTGAATAATGGCATTGTAGATAAAACTATTGAAGTCAATAGAATTTTTGGTCAGCCCATTGTGGCTTTGAATGAAGAAGGTGATAATACCAACAATTGGTCAACATCAGACTGGTTTATTACTACTGAGGATTTCATATCTGCACCAAGTTCTATTACCGATTCGCCTAATTCCAATTATGCAGACAATGCGAATGAAACAATAACATTAACCGATGAAATAGATCTTTCAGGTGCAATGGTGGCTAATCTTACTTTTAAAGCCAAATGGAATGTTGAGGCCAATTGGGACTATGTTCAAGTTGAAATTTCGGTTAACAATGGCAATAGTTGGATCCCACAATGTGGTAATTTTACTAGTACCGGAGGACCCAATCAAACTGGGGCTACAAATGAACCAATTTACCAAGGTGTTCAATTGGATTGGATCGAGGAAACCATTGATCTTAGTGACTATATAGATCAAAATATATTAATCAGATTTAAATTGGTATCGGATAGTTTTGTTACTGAAGATGGCTTTTATTTTGATGATCTCAAAGTCAATATATTGGAAAATAACTTGAGTCTTGATGATTTTGTTACCAATAATTTTAAACTGTTTCCTAATCCTGTAAATACCATTTTGAACATAGTTACACCTCTTGAAAATTATGGGCTAAAAATATTTAATATTCAAGGTCAGCAGGTTTTTCAATCTGTTAACAATCAGCAAAATGTAAGTATAGATTATAGTCAATTCGCATCGGGACTTTATTTCCTCACTATAGACACACCTCAAGGTTCACAAACATTTAAAGTAGTTAAGGAATAACTTATTTGAAAATCCTACTAATTTTCATACTTTGTGCTTACTAATTATAAAAACTAATGTCAGACATTACCAGACTTTTCGATTTTGCCTATTATCAGCGGGATTCTTACAACTTACAAAATGCTTTAAATACAAAATACAATGGTGAATGGGAAACCACCTCATCTGAGGAATATCTCAATAAAGCTAATGCTGTAAGTCGTGCTCTTATTAATTTAGGTGTACAAAAAGATGATAAAATTGCCGTTATTTCTTCAACCAATCGTACAGAGTGGAATATCATGGACATTGGTGTACTTCAAATTGGAGCTCAAAATATTCCAATATACCCAACTATTAGTCCAGAAGATTATGAATATGTACTTAACCACAGTGGTTCTATTTATTGCTTTGTTTCTGACGAAGAGGTCCTAGAAAAGATCAACAAAGTTAAAGAAAATACCCAGCTAAAAGAGGTCTATTCATTTGATCATATTAAAGGTTGCAAGCACTATTCCGAGTTGATAGACATGGGTAGTAACCTGAACAATCAAGATGTTGTAGAGTCAAGAAAAAATGAAGTGAAGTCTGAGGATTTGGCAACCATAATTTATACATCGGGAACTACTGGAAAACCTAAGGGTGTAATGCTATCACACCACAATATTACGAGTAACGCATTAACCGCTTCTGATCGTTGCCCACCAATGTCACCTGGCACTCGCGTTTTGAGCTTTCTTCCAATATGCCATATTTTTGAACGTGTATTAATTTATGTTTACCAGTTTAATGGTGTTTCCATTTATTTTGCTGAAGGTTTAGACAAAATTGGCGATAATGCAAAAGAGATCAAACCAAACATGATGAGCGTTGTACCACGATTGTTGGAAAAGGTATTCGATAAGATCATGGCTAAAGCTGAAGATCTATCGGGTGTCAAGCAAAAACTGTTTTATTGGGCGGTTGCTTTGGGTGAAAAATGGGAACCTTATGGTAAAAATGGTTTCTGGTACAATTTTCAACTTAGCATAGCTCGTAAACTCATCTTTAGCAAATGGCAGGCGGCATTAGGTGGTGAACTTAAAACGATGGTTTCAGGAAGCGCTGCCTTACAACCAAGATTGGCAAGAGTATTTGGTGCAGCAGGAATGCAAGTTATGGAAGGATATGGGTTAACGGAAACATCTCCTGTGGTCTCAGTTGGAAAATACGACGACAATTTATATAAGGTCGGTACTGTAGGTAAGCCAATTGAAAATGTAGAAGTTAAAATAGCTGAAGATGGGGAAATTCTCATAAAGGGTCCAAATGTTATGCAAGGCTATTATAAAGACCCTGAACGAACAGCCAGTGTGATGACTGGTGATTATTTTCATACAGGGGATAAAGGTGAGATTGATGGTGATGGCTTCCTCAAAATCACCGGACGTAAAAAAGAAATGTTTAAAACCTCTGGTGGCAAATACATAATTCCTACCCTACTTGAAAATCAACTTAAACAATCTCGTTTTGTTGAGCAAGTCATGGTCATTGGTGAAGGCGAAAAAATGCCTGCAGCGCTCATACAACCTAATTTTGAATTTGTTCAGGATTGGATTGACCGTAAGGGCAAAGATGTTGGTAAGTCGAACTCAGAAATCGCTTCATCTCAAATAATTATAGATCGCATTCAAAAAGAAGTAAACAAATGTAACACGCATTTCGGTAATTGGGAACAGATCAAACGCTTTGAATTAACACCTGATGTATGGTCCATTGATGATGGACACCTTACCCCAACAATGAAAATGAAAAGAGATGTGATCAAATCAAAATATCAAGACCTTTACGAGAAGATTTACAGATCATAAATTTTGAACTTAGGATAATTTAATTCTATTATTTCTACTCCATTTTATTATGCACGCATAATTTATTTCAATTTACTATGCGTGCATAGTATTTTTTCTTATCTTTGTGTCAATACATAAGTCATGAAAGATAAAACCATAGATTATGTACTGAGAACCACTTGGTTAGCTGTGCAAAAAATGTATAACGAAGAAGCTGCAAAGTTTGAAAGCACCATGGCCACTGGATTTACCCTACTAAGTATCGATCCAGAAGAAGGTACTCCTTCTACTGCCCTAGGTCCAAAAATGGGAATGGAGCCAACCAGCTTATCGCGTATTTTAAAGACCATGGAAGAATTGGGTCTAATTGAACGTCGACCAAATCCCGAAGATGGTCGAGGGGTATTAATTCATTTAACAGATTTTGGAAGAGAAAAACGAGAGTATTCACGCGATCGCGTAATTACATTCAACAATACGATTAGAGATCATGTTTCGGAGGACCAATTGAATCATTTTTACGAAGTGATAGAGACTATCAATGATTTGATTTCTAACAAAAAAATATATACTAAAGAAAGTATTTTTAAATAAAATGAGTACACGAAGAATTAATAAAGTAGCCGTTATTGGATCTGGAATTATGGGGAGTGGAATCGCTTGCCATTTTGCCAATATTGGTGTTGAAGTCTTACTTCTTGATATCGTACCACGAGAATTAACGGAGGTAGAAGCATCTAAAGGATTGACCTTGGACAACAAAATAGTGAGAAATAGATTGGTTAACGATGCATTGAAGAACGCTCTAAAGTCTAAACCTTCTCCTATTTATCATCAAAAGTTTGCCAACAGGATTTCAACTGGCAACATAGAAGATGATATTACTAAAGTAAAAGACGCCGATTGGATCATTGAAGTCGTCGTTGAACGCTTGGACGTTAAAAAGGTGGTGTTTGAAAATTTGGATAAACATCGCTCACCTGGGACCTTAATCACTTCAAATACATCAGGTATACCAATAAAATTCATGAGTGAAGGACGAAGTGAGGATTTTCAAAAACACTTTTGTGGGACTCACTTTTTTAATCCTGCACGCTATCTTAAACTATTTGAAATTATTCCTGGTCCCAACACCTCTAATGAAGTGCTGGAATTCCTGAATAATTATGGCGAACAATATTTAGGTAAAACCTCAGTGATTGCTAAAGATACACCAGCTTTTATTGGTAACCGTATCGGAATATTTGGTATTCAGTCCTTATTTCATCAAGTAAAAGAATTAGGACTTACCATTGAAGAGGTAGACAAATTAACGGGTCCTGTAATTGGTCGTCCAAAATCTGCAACCTTTAGAACAGTGGATGTAGTTGGACTCGATACTTTAGTTCATGTCGCAAATGGCATTTATGAAAATTGTCCTGAGGATGAAGCCCATGAGCTTTTTAAACTCCCTGACTTTATCAATACCATGATGGAAAACAAATGGTTAGGTAGTAAAACAGGACAAGGATTTTATAAAAAAGTTAAAGGTGATAATGGCAAAAGCGAAATTTTGTCGTTAGAC
>CAYZKX010000061.1:0-10396 GCA_964479055.1 uncultured Flavobacteriaceae bacterium | reverse complement strand
CTCCATAGTAGTTATTTTTTTGGAAGGCACCATTTTAATTAATCAATTAGTGTAACCATTTTTAAAAAATGTCATCTTATAGATGATCGTTGTTTGCATTAATCAATATTTTTTTGAATTATGCGTACATATGCTTTTCTTCCATTTCTTCTACTTCTGTTCCTTTTTAGTAGTTGTTCTAAATCCAATGATTCCATAAATAGTTATATAGGCTTCGATATCCCTATAGATACCATTGACACTTATCTATCCCAAAAGATGGATGATCTCGACATTCCAGGTCTATCCATAGCATTTATTGAGGACGGCCAGATTGTGCATCACAAAACAATGGGTTATGCCAGTAAGGAAGACCAAACACCAGTTACCGAAAAGACCATTTTTGAAGCGGCTTCATTGTCAAAATCCGTCTTTGCATTCTTTGTAATGACCTACGTTGATACTGGTAAATTAGATCTTGATAGACCTTTATACGAATACATGCCTTATCCTGATATAGCCCATGATGAACGCTATAAAACTATAACGGCTAGAATGGTATTAAGCCATAGATCCGGATTTCCTAATTGGAGAACAGATTTTCCTGAGAAGAAATTATTCATAAGTTTTGAACCTGGTTCAGAGTTTTTGTATTCAGGTGAAGGCTATCAATACCTGGCCAAAGTCTTAAAACAAATCGATAATACCGATTGGGCTGGTCTTGAAAAAAAGTTTCAGGATGTGGTTTGTAAGCCACTCAATATGAAGCATACTGTTTTTATTCAAGATGCGTATTCTAAACTACATAAGGCTGAACCATATGATGAAAACGGAATTTGGATCAATCCAGAACGTGACTTTGATCAGAATGTTAGAAAGCAGTTCATAGCACCTGCATCAATTCATACCGAACCGTTGGATTTTTCCAAATGGATGATTGGTCTAATGAATAGTGCCATTTTGAGTCCTGAAAGCTATGATGAGATGTTTGAAGCGCATTCGTTTGTTGATAAGTATAATGGCATTGGAGTAGATTATACCCTAGGTTTTTACAATCCTAAAATTCCATTTACCAATTTGTATTCGCATGGCGGTAATAATTATGGCTTTACGGCATTTTTTACTTTAGATCCGAAGAAAAAATGGGGATTTGTTCTGTTTACTAACTCAGAATATGGTGAACAATTAGGAGGTGATTTAACCCTTTATATGTTAGCTGGACCAGATTACACAAAACTCTATATCATTGTTGGCGTCATCGTATTATGTATTTTAATTGGTATAGTAGTGGGATTAAGAAAGCTTATACAATTTGTTAAGAAGAAACGATCTTGAAATTATTATTATACGTTGTTTATAGGCTATTTTTGTTGAGTTAAAACAACAATATGAACCAGCGGGAAGAACAACTTAAAGCTTTCGATAGATTATTAACCATAATGGACGAACTGCGTGAGCAGTGTCCTTGGGATAAAAAGCAAACGTTACAGTCGTTACGACATCTAACTATTGAAGAAACCTATGAACTTGGTGATGCTATTTTGGATAATGACCTTCAGGAAATAAAAAAAGAGCTGGGCGATTTGTTGTTACACATTGTGTTTTATGCTAAAATAGGCAGTGAGACCAATGACTTTGATATTGCCGATGTAGCCAATAGTATTTGTGAAAAGTTGATTGACAGGCACCCACATATATATGGTGATGTAAAAGTGGCAAATGAAGAAGAGGTTAAAAAGAACTGGGAAAAACTTAAATTAAAAGAAGGAAAGAAAAGTGTGCTTGAAGGTGTGCCTAAAAGTTTACCGGCATTAGTGAAAGCCAACCGAATTCAAGATAAAGTGGCTGGTGTAGGTTTTGATTGGGAGCAACCTGAACAAGTTTGGGAGAAAGTAGAGGAGGAGTTGAAGGAGTTTAGAACAGAAGTAGATAATGGTGATCAAAATGCCATTGAGAATGAGTTTGGCGATGTTCTTTTTTCAATGGTGAATTACGCTCGCTTTTTAAACATTAATCCAGAGAATGCTTTAGAACGAACCAACAAGAAATTCGCAAAACGCTTTAAATATCTAGAAGAAAAGGCTAAATCTCAAAACAAACCCCTTAAAGAAATGACCTTAGCAGAGATGGATGTTTTTTGGGAAGAGGCGAAAGATCAATAATGATAGAGTCTTGTAAGATCCAAAACTGCACTTTCAATCGTATATAGAATATATATAAACATCTTCATCTTATAAGCGGTTACAGATAGATTAAGAATTAGTTTTATTTAGTTTAGTTAGGAAAACGATCCTACTTGTGCATAGCAAGTAGGATTGTTGTTTTTAGTAGAATTTTTTTACTCTATTAAGTTTAGAGCGCCAAGTACTTAAAGCGCCTTTATTAGATTCGATCTTTGAGAGTACATCTTTTACTAAAGGATTGTCGTCATCAACATTCGAGAAAAACTGCATGTTATTCTCCAATTGATTGATCTCACTTTCAATTTCATCAATGCGTTTTCTAATAAAGTTATGCTCGTTGTCCAACAGTCTCTTATCACCTGAGTTTTTTAGTGATTCTAACTTATTGTCATATTTCAAAAGCTCAATTTCGTCAGGTGAGACATCAAGTTTACCATACAAACCATCAATGGCCTTGCCAAATTTACCTTCAATATAGCGTTTACTATGCGGAACTTTACCTAAATCCCGCCAAGCTTCGATCTGAGCATTGATCAAGGTGAGGTTTTCATCAAGGTCTTTACCAAACTTAAGTTTTTTCAAGCCATCAAGAAAATCATTCTTTTTATTGTACGATTCCAATTCCTCTTTACTTTCTGTATTGCGTTGTTCATGAAATCTATTAAAATAATGATTACAAGCTTCCTTAAATTGATTCCAGATCTTATCACTCTCACGTCTTGGAACATGGCCTATTTTTTTCCAGTCGTTCTGGATTTTTTTCATTAACGGCGTAGTTACTTCATAATCTTCACTGTCTTTATTCTCTTCAGCAATTTTTATAAGCTCCATTTTTTTCTGAAGGTTAGTATATTGTTCTTTCTTGAGATCTTTATAGAACGCATTTTTGCTTCTGTTGAATCCTCTAACGGCTTCTTTGAATTTAGCCCAAGTCGCTTCATTAACCTTTATTGGAACTTTTCCAGCATTAAAGAATTCTTGCCTGAGTTCTTCAATTGCTTTGATCTTTTTTTGCCATTGTGAATGTGAATTGGGTTTGTTTTCTGTTTCGGCATAGATCTTAGCTATGATCTCATTTTTAACCTCAAGATTTTTTAAATAGACTTCATCGAGCTTTTTGAAATACTCTTGTCTTTTATCGTGAATTGTTTTTGTTGCTGCTCTAAACCGTTCCCAAATTTCATCGCGATGTTCTTTTGCAACAGGCCCTAATTCTTCTTTCCACATTTTATGTAAGGCTTGAAGCTCACGAAATGCTCTATTGCTGTTATCATCTTTTGCCAGTTCTTCAGCGCTCTCAATGATTTTTAACTTTTGCTCCAAATTGTGTTTGAAATCAAGATCACGTAAATCCCGATTTAAATGCAAAAAGTCATAGAAATTTTCTACATGGTGATGGTAATTATTCCACACATTATTATACTTATCACGTGGTATGCCACCAATATTTCGCCAACGTTCTTGTAAGGCTTTGAATTGCTTATAAGTAGTATTGATATTTTCTTCAACATTTAGAAGTCCTTTAATTTCTTCGATTACTTCTAAACGATTTTCCAAATTGGCCTTAAATGTTTCTTGAAGATTATTGTAATAACTCTGTCTTTTTTCTCTGTATTCCTTAAAGAGACTGTTAAATGTCTTTTTTAATGGAAAATCAAATCTAAAATCAATTGAATTCCCACCTTCATCTAAAAATTCTTGCTTCTTTTGTTCTAATAGTTTACTGAATTGTCCATTGAATTCCTTTCTAATACTTTCTACATTTCTTTTGATACGTTGTATCTGTTCATTTTTCATTAAGGATTCCAACTCTTCAACTAGAGTCTCCATGGACATAGAAGAATAATCTTTTTCTTCTATTGTATCTTTCTTTTCCCCTTCATCCGATTCGGCCTCTTTGGCATTAGATGCATCAATCTCATTTAAAGCATCATCATCTTCATGAGTTGTTGATTCATCACCAGAGGTTTCGTTATCTATGTTCGATTCTGGAAGATCTTCTTTTTGATCGGATGGTGTTAGCGTAGCATCAATTGTTTCTACTTCAGTATTGACATCTTCAGTTGTGTTAGAAGGAGATTCCTCCGAACTCAATTGATCTACATTCGCTATAGTTGTTTCAGCAATTTTTTTAGAAGGTACTTCTGTATTTTTTACTTCCTCTGCTTCTGGCAGGTTATCTTTCTCAGACATCTCTTTCAATGTTAGGGTTCGTGATCGCTTGCAAATATAAAGATACTAAAACAAATGCACTTTCAAACCTATTGCCAGATTTCCCAGGCCTTATTAGCTTGTAATTCAAGCATTTTCTTCCCATTATAAACGGTTGCCCCTTGCTTATTTCCTTGCTTTAAAAAGGCTGTTTCCTTTGGATTATAAATGAGATCATATAGAATATGCTTTGACGAAATAGCTTTATATGGAATTTCAGGCCGATCATTGACATTTGGATATGTTCCTAATGGCGTACAATTAATAATGATACTAAAACGGTCAATAATATCTTCCGTTAGAGTGTTATATGTGAATTTTGCAATAGGTGATGATTGACGAGAAACAAAAGCGTATGAAATGTCCAATTTTTTTAATGCATGAACTATAGCCTTAGAAGCGCCTCCGGTACCAAGGACTAAAGCTTTACTATGATGCGAATGAAGTAATGGTTGCAGACTATTTTTAAATCCATAATAATCTGTGTTGTATCCTATCAGTTTGCCTTTCTTTGTTATTTTGATAGTATTGACAGCACCTATTTTTTTGGCTTGTTTATGCAGTTTATCGAGGTATGGAATAATGGCTTCTTTGTAAGGAATAGTCACATTTAGTCCTCGGAGATCTTGAATGGATTCAACAATTTCAGGAAATGAAGTGATAGAATCAATATCATAGTTTTCATAGGAATGATCAAGAGCTTCTTCTTCAAATTTCTTAGTAAAAAAACCTTTAGAGAACGAATAATCAATATTTCTTCCAATGAGACCGAATTTAGCCATTGGTTTTTCTAGTTTTTTGACCATACCATTCAAGAGCCAGTACAATTAGAATACCTAGAATAATAAATCCTATGGCGATCATTGTATTATTGGACCATTCAGGAAGAAAGCGTTGGTAATTTTCAATAATCTTTGCACCAGTCGAATCTAATGCCATTGAACCGTCATCGTTAAGTTTGTAAATGGTTTCTTTCCACGGCCAAACCACGCCCAATGAGCCTATAATAAAACCCATTAAAACTGATAAAGTAAGATCTTTGTATTTGTGTAATAAATAATTAAGGAAGTGCGAAAAGGTCACTAATCCTGCGAGAGAACCTAGTGTAAATACCGCTAAAACCTTTAGCATCCGCATACGTTCAGCGTCAGCCGTAAAACCAAAATCACCTGTAAATATGTCAAAGAGTGTATCGTATAAGGCATTCACTGAATCAACCAAAAGCAGCACATAATTACCGAGTAAGATGAGCACGAACGATCCCGAGAACCCAGGAAGGGTCATACCTGAAACACTAATCATCCCGCAAAAAAACACAAATAGCAAATGATCATTCTCCGTAGCGGGATCTAAGAAGCTAATACTAATGCCTACTGCTATTCCAATTATTAAGGCCAGGATCGTTTTGGTATGCCAATGTCCAAAATCTTTGCCTATGTAATAAATAGAACCCACAATCATTCCAAAGAATACACTCCAAACAAACAGCTCATAGCGCACTATCAAATAGTCCAATAGTTTGGAAACGCTAAAATAGCTGATTACCATTCCCAAAAAGAGAAGGGCTAGGAAGCGCCCGTTAATGTAATGGTAAAAACTTTTAAAACGGCCGTTGATAAATAATTTGAAAGCTTTACCATTTACACGTTGCAGCGAGTAGATAAACTCTTCATAAAAACCGGCTACAAATGCTACCACACCGCCTGAAACACCTGGGACCTTATTAGCAGCACCCATGGCCAAGCCTTTGATAACAAGAAAAATACGGTCAATAAATCGGCGGGTACTTTGCATGCAATTAGCGGGTTGATTTTTGACTAAATTTTTCAAGAAGGACAATGGTTAAAAAACCAATGACCATCAAAATTATGGCAAAAACTAACTTGTTATCACCATCAAAAGTGAAAGGAGAGATACTTTCCTCCATAAATGGTACCTCCTCACCATGCGAATTGGTTCGCCAGCTCAATGTTAGTTTCCATGGCCAAATTTTATTTAAAGACCCAATCATAAAACCAGTCAAGATGGCTAATATCAGGTTTTTGTAATGCTTAAACATCCAGTTTAACACTTTAGAGAATGTTTTCAATCCAACAATGGCTCCAATACCCAACATGCCGAAGCGTAGGAAAGCTTCCTTGAAAAGTGTAAAATCACCAGTGGCTATACTTTGTACCAGATCATCAACTGTCATGATCGCGGTTTGATAGGCTCCAAGAATGAGTAAAATAAAGGCGCCTGAAATTCCCGGCAGTATCATAGCAATTATCGCTAAAAAGCCGCAAAACAATAAATATAAGTGACTGTCAGGAGATGCAAAAGGTTCTAAAATGGTAACGTAATAAGAAGCTATTGATGCTAGAATAAGTGCCACTATCATTCCAAAATTCCATTGCTTAATTTGCTTCCCTATATAAATGATGCTTGCCAAAACAAGGCCAAAGAAAAAGGACCACAACAAAATAGTCTCATTAACTAAAAGCCATTTAATTAGTTTAGCTAATGAAATGATACTTATGGCTATGCCAGTGAACAATGCCAGGAGAAATGATCCATTAATAGAACGCCATGCGGTTTTAATTCCTTCTTGCTTCCAAACTTTAAAAAAGCTCAAACTGAGGTTATCGATACTCGCCACCAACTCTTCATAAATACCTGAAATAAAAGCTATTGTACCACCTGATACGCCAGGAACCACATCGGCTGCTCCCATAGCAATCCCTTTAAACGAAATGATTAAGTAGTCAATAAAGCGTCGATGCATCCCACCTTAATTAAGGAGCATAAAGGTATGTAATTTTACGCGGAAGGGTTTTTAAAATTTGTTATTATTTCCTTAATGGATTTACGCTTATAAACCATAGGAAATAACTCTTCAATGATAAAATCATATTCTGAATCCAAATGTAAAGCATTATTCAAATGTACATAGGCTTCATCGATTCGGTTGATAGTAAAATAAAGCCCTGCTAATCGGAATTCAATTTCTGCATTGTCTTCATAAAACTCCGATGCTTGATTGAGGTTATTGACGGCAAGTCGGTAGTCACCTAGTTTAATTAGAATGTCACCCCTGCAAAGCCAAGTATCTAATTCATAATTGCCAAGTTCAAGGGCATTTTTATAACCGTTTTCGGCCTCTTCTAAAAAATTTAAGCGATGATTGATTTGGGCATAGAGTTTCCAATAAATCACATTGTCTTTGTCAATATTAAGAGCCTTTTTTATGTAGAATAGTGCCTTTTGATAATTTTTGTGTTTGCAGTAAAAATTAGTGATAGCAATCCATCCTTTATCTAATAAAGGATCTTCATCCACCGTCTTATAATAATGCTGGACGGCTAGATCGTTATGTC
Source organism: uncultured Flavobacteriaceae bacterium (assembly GCA_964479055.1). GTDB lineage: Bacteria > Bacteroidota > Bacteroidia > Flavobacteriales > Flavobacteriaceae > CAYZKX01. Next base: position 2,667 of record CAYZKX010000061.1, on the reverse strand, counting down.
CTAAATTTTCATGGCAGTAACCAATTCTAAGAAGGGCAAATGATGTGGGATCATCCAAAGCCAAGGTTATTTTGTAGTTTTCAATGGCTTCTTCATAGCGTTTCAATTCTTCCAAGACCTTACCTTTTTCAAGGTAGGCACCTATAAACATATCATCCGAGATAATAGCAAAGTCAAATGATGCCAAAGCTTTTTCATAAGCTTTCAAAGTAACATATTGTTTTCCAAGTTGATGCCAAGCTACTTCACAATAAGGGTTTTTATCAATATATACCGTTAAGAAATTGATGGCTTCCTCATGTTGTTCCAAGTAATCAAAACAATACATGATATTATATAATGCCGAATAATCATGAAGATCGGCTTCAATACACTTCATGAAATAAGTTTTGGCCTCCTCATATGAATCTAAGAAGAGATATTCCATACCTATGAATGAATAGATCTCAGCGCTTTCTGAAGTGAATTGCAAAGCTTGTTTAAAGATGTCTATGGCCTTTTGATGTTCGTCTTTTTTAGACATGATGCTGGCCTTTTGAATATAGATCTCTTCATTTTGAGGTTCTAGAATTTCAAGCTCTTCAATAAAGGTCTCAGCTTCATCGAGTTTACCTTCAAAAATAAAGACTTCCACCTGAAACAATTTTAAATTTATGGAATCGGGATGTTGTTGTAGCCCAAGCTTAATGGCTTTTTTGGCTAGGGCTATTTTGCCGTTTTCTAAGTAGTGATGAATGATGTTTTCGAATTCGTTTGAGTCAAAAAATAAAACATTATTCGTTTTCAACATGGACTCAAATCTGGTGAGGGACAAATTGTTGTTGTCGTCATATTGACTAAACTCCATAGGCAGTTACAGATTGGATAACAGGTTAAATTTAGCATTATGTTATACAGCACCACTTAAATCATGACATTGTTTTCAACAAAGTAATTAACACGACAAATCGTACAAATACTATTATTTGTTGATTGAATTAAGAACACTTTTGATAATATCACAGCCTTGAATAATCTCCTCATTACTAATGGTTAATGGCGGTGTGATACGAATTGCAAGGGGTTCAAATAATAGCCAGAATAAAATAAGTCCCTGCTCCTGACATTTTAAAATTACTTCATTCACCAATTCTTTTGACGGCAATATTGCGGCAAGCATGAGTCCTTTTCCTCTAATTTCTTTTATTAAAGGATGTTGTAAATGCGTTCTAATTAGCTGTTCTTTTGCCAATGTATTCTGAGCTAAATTTGTGGCAATAATTTCATTTAGTGTTGCAAGAGCCGCAGCAGCTATTACAGGGTGACCGCCAAAAGTTGTGATATGGCCTAAGGTTGGATTGTCCTTCAAGCAGGACATAATTTTTGAAGATGTGGTAAATGCACCAATGGGCATGCCACCACCAAGTCCCTTACCAGATACAAGAATATCAGGAATGCAGTCATAATTTTGAAATCCAAATAGTGTCCCTGTCCTGCCATATCCTGTTTGAATTTCATCTAAAATTAAAAGCGCTCCAACTTCCTGACAACGTAATTTTACCTGTTTCAAATAATCATTCTCTGGAAGAATAAATCCAGCACCACCTTGAATGGTTTCTAGTATCACTGCAGCTGTATTATGCGTTATATATTCAAGATGATCTAAATGGTTATATTCAATAAATTTGATATCGGTTAGTAAAGGTCTAAAAGGTTGTTTACGCCTTTCAAAGCCCATAACACTAAGGCTGCCCATAGTATTTCCATGATATGCATTATGTGCTGCAATTATTTGCGACCTGCCAGTAAAGCGACGTGCAGTTTTTAGAGCGCCTTCAATGGCTTCTGTACCAGAATTGGTAAGATAAGTAGATTTTAATGATTCAGGTAAATGTTTAGCCAATAATTTACAAAGATCTACAGCGGGCTGTTGCACATATTCACCATAGACCATAACGTGTAAATACTTTTCCAATTGATCATTAATTGCTGCTACAACCTTTGGATGACGGTGACCTAATGTACATGCCGATACACCAGCAACAAAATCCAGATACGATTTATTTTTGGTATCATAAATAATCGAACCTTCTGCATGGCTAACTTCCAATGCCAAAGGATGCGGCGAAGTTTGAGCTTGATATGTGAAGAAGTCGTTCTTAATCGTTGTCCTTTTTAGGTTTGCCAATCGTTGGTTTGTTTTCCTTCTTTAAATTTTTTGTTGGCGTTGTAGCCTTCTGTAGTTTGTCGGTTGGAATTTGCCTCGCAGCTTTGTTATTTGAATTGGTATTTGTTTTTGGTGTGGCCTGCTCAACGCGTTTTAATAAAGCTTCATCAAAGAATTCTTTTTGAGGAATGTAATCATCTAATCCTTTAATGACCGGGAGTTCCAATGGTGGATCATCAGCAAATAGATCTTCAACACTTTTTGGTCTTTCGTCTTCACGCCATACAAATCCTGGTAGTAATTTGGCATTTTGAGGAAAATCTTCTTCAGGATACATATCTCCATCTACCTGTTTGTAACGAAAATACTGATCGAGATTTCCATTGCTTAGATAAATCTTAATACTGCCCGATTTCGCTTTATCTATACCAAATAACTCTTGTTCATCATCTCTGGGATAAAAAATAGATTGGGCATTCTTGATAATATCTATTTCCTGGATTTCATTGTCATCATTAAAT
>CAYZKX010000060.1:0-10479 GCA_964479055.1 uncultured Flavobacteriaceae bacterium | reverse complement strand
ATATTGTAACAGTTAAGAATGGTTATGGTAGAAATTATTTAATTCCTCAAGGATACGCTTCCTTAGCCACAGTTTCAGCTAAAAAAGTATTAGCTGAAACGTTAAAGCAACGCTCATTCAAAGAGCAAAAGCTAGTTGAAGATGCTAATGCTGTGGCAGAAGCCTTGAAGACACTAGAGATCAAAATCCCTGCAAAAGCTACTGAAGGCGCCTCAGCAGGTGATAAGTTGTTTGGATCGGTTACTAAAATCGATCTTGCTGATGCACTGGCCAAAGAAGGCCAGGAAATCGATAAGAAATTTATCAACATAAACGGAGGTAATATTAAGCGATTAGGGAAATATGAGGCTACTATACGCCTTCATAGAGAAGTTTCCGTCGATATACCATTCGAGGTGATTCCACAAGCCAAGTAAGATTATCAACAGCTGTTGATAATTTGAAATAAATGATAACATAAGCCATGCATTGCATGGCTTATTTTTTTATTAAATTGTTAGGGATTTTACTAATAAATAACTTAAAAATAACTTCTAATGAAAAAAATTACTTTCGCAATTCTTTTTTGTTTGGGTATGTCACTGGGATTCAGTCAGGTGACCACTTCAAATATAAAAGGGTTGGTTTTAGATGAAACTCAGCAACCATTGCCATCTGCAAATGTAGTTGCTACGCATACACCAACAGGAACGGTTTATGGTGCTGCAACCAACTTTGATGGTCGTTATAACTTACTCAACCTTCGTGTAGGTGGACCATATACGGTTACTATTACGTTTTTGGGATATCAGGATTATACTGTAGATGATGTATATCTCACTTTAGGTACCACATTTGACCTCGATGTAGAAATGACGCCTGATAGCGAGCAATTAGATGCCGTTCTCATTGAGGGTACAGGCGGTACAGGGACATTTGGTAAAGACCGTACTGGAGCAGAGACCAGTGTGGGAAGACGTGAATTGACGCGTTTACCAACTATTAATCGTTCGGCGGCTGACTTCACGAGACTTGAGCCAACATCGAGCAATGGTTCCTTTGGTGGTCGAAATGATCAATACAACAACTTTTCACTGGATGGCGCCATCTTTAATAATCCGTTTGGATTAGATGCAGCAACACCTGGTGGACAAACTGAATCACAACCTATTTCATTAGATGCGATAGATCAGATTCAGGTAACCACAGCGCCTTATGACGTAACACAAGCAGGATTTACAGGAGCATCAGTAAATGCGGTTACCAAAAGCGGTACTAATGAATTCCATGGAACCGTTTATGGATTCTTTAGAAATGAAGACCTCACAGGTGGAAAAGTGGATGGTGATGATGTTACCAAGCCAGACCTTGAGCAAACGCAGTATGGGATTAGTATTGGAGGACCAATTGTAAAAAATAAGCTCTTTTTCTTTGCCAATTTTGAAACCGATGAACGTACAGATCTTGGAACTGCAGGTTGGATTCCTAATACAGGATCTGGAGCCATCAATGAATCCCGTGTTACAGCGGCAGACTTGCTAACGGTTCAAAACGCTTTAAGCAATGTAGAAATAGCGCCAGGTGTAATGTATAACCCAGGTGCTTTTGGTGGATTTACCTTTAATACCGAATCAACAAAAGGAATATTGAAATTGGATTGGAACATCAATGATAAAAACAGATTGGCCGTTATTTATAACTTCTTAAATGCCTCTAAAGAAAAGCCAGCACACCCAACGGCGCTTGGATTTAGAGGGCCTAATGCCAACACGCTTCAGTTTCAAAATGCAGGATATGAGATCAATAATAATCTAAATTCGGTTCAAATTGAATTAAATTCAAATCTGTCAAATACTTCATCCAATAAACTACAGATGGGCTACACACATTTTGATGATTTTAGAAACCCATTCTCATCTCCAGCGCCAACCATCACCATTACCAAAGATGGTTCTAATTATATTATTGGCGGACATGAGCCTTTTTCAATAAATAACCGATTAGATCAAAAGGTATTCCAGATCACAGATAATCTTAGCTTCATAAAAGGTGACCATACCGTTACTGTTGGTTTTGCCTTTGAAAAATTTGAGTTTGACAACTCATTTAACTTAGGAGTATATGGAGCTCAGGGCGTTTTCTTCCCAACAACCACTATGGAAGATTTTCAAGCCATGGTAGATAACAATACCATCAATGACTTCCTTCAACCGCAGTTTACTAATGCGATCGCAGCTAACAATGCTCTTAATGCAGCAGGTGAAGGCAACCCAGGAGGATGGGCATTGGCCGAAACCAATGTTGGTCAATTGTCATTTTATGCACAGGATGAATGGAACATCAACGATAAGTTCAAGTTGACCTATGGATTGCGTTTCGATAAGCCGTTGTATTTTGACTCGTCTGAAAAGGCTCAGGACGTTATAGATAATGCGTGTTGCGTTGTGCCTAATATTCCATACGTAAATCCAAATACTGGAGAAACCGTATTCATAGATAATACCAATATGCCTACAAATGACTGGTTGATCTCTCCTCGAGTTGGTTTCAACTATGATGTAAATGGTGATAATTCATTGCAGATAAGAGGTGGCTCAGGTTTGTTTACAGGGCGTTTTCCATTTGTATGGTTAGGTAACCAAATAGGAAATCCGAATGTGTTCTTCTTACAATATGTTGACCCTGACTATCAATTTCCACAAGTATGGCGCACTAATATAGGTGCGGATTACAGATTCGAGAATGGTTTGATATTAACTGGAGACGTTTCTTACACCAAAGATATTAATGGTGCGCATGTTCAAAACTGGGGTCTTTTAACTCCAAGTGCTACATTGAATGGTGTTGACAATCGTCCAATTTATGCACCTAGTGATATCATCAATAATGCCTATGTCTTTACTAATTCAGACGAGGGACGCATTTGGAATGCCGTGATCAAAGCGCAAAAAACTTTTGATAACGGATTGTATACCATGCTAGCTTACAGTTACTTAGACTCTCAAGATGTCAACTCAATTGAAGCTGAGATCACTGGTGACGCTTTTGCTGGAAATGCTATTGTAGGTGATGCCAATACGCCTGTATTGGCCAATTCTCGTTATGGTGACATGCACAGAATTATAGGTGTTGCCAGTAAGAAATGGACTTATGGAAACGAGAAATGGGGAACTACATTATCAGCTTTCTTTGAATACGCACAAGGTGGGCGCTTTAGCTATACCTACGGTGGTGATATCAATGGCGATGGTTCTAATTTGAACGACTTAATTTACGTTCCTACGTCAAGTGAGATCAATCAAATGCAATTCTCTGGACCAGGTCAAGCCGAAGCCTTTGAAGCTTATATCCAGCAAGATGATTATTTAAGTGATCGTCGAGGGCAATATGCTGAACGTTATGGAGCAACAGCGCCATGGAGAGGACGTTGGGATATTAAACTCTTACAAGATTTTAACTTCAATGTTGGAAATGGAAAGACCAATACTTTACAATTTAGTATCGATATTTTGAATTTTGGTAATTTAATTAGCTCTGAATGGGGATTAATTGAGCAACCAAATAGCATTCAACCAATTGGTGTAACTGTAGATGCAAATACCAACACACCTACATATACGTTTAATCCTGACTTACAACAAACGTTTGGCTTTGATTCTAGTTTAGCTTCGAGATGGCAAATGCAATTTGGATTGCGCTATATTTTCTAGAAGTTAAAGAAAGTAATACTTAAATTTGCGCTCTATTAATTAGGGCGCATTTTTTGTCATGAAATATACACGACTTAGTAAAGAACAATTTGAGGAACTAAATCAGGAATTTATCAATTTTTTGGCGACGCAATCCATAACTGCCAATGAATGGCAGGATATCAAAGAGAACAAACCTGAAGTAGCAGAACAAGAGCTAGATTTGTTCAGTGACTTGGTATGGGAAGGGGTTTTATCACAAGCCAAGTTTCTTGAAAACATATCTGAACATCATATCTACTTGTTTAAACTTCATGAAGCGGATATTCAATTAATTGGAATCAAAGTACTTAATGAGGAAGTTGATCTTACCACTGGTGAAGGCTATTCATGGTTAAGAGAGCATTTGTTAGATGATGCCGTGGAATTGTTCACAGCCCGAAAGGACTACACCGAAGATAGACATTTGGACATCTTCAGTCTTATTCAACAAGGCGCTCATATCACCAAAGGTGAGCTGTTTGAGTATTTTGATAATTTGGTTGGTTAGGTTCACAAAAAAGTAAGATATTTGTTAAACTGTTTCCAGATAATTTGGAAGTACACCTATGGCACAAAAACCACGCATTCCTAAAGGCACAAGAGATTTTTCACCAGTAGAAGTAAGCAAGCGAAATTTTTTATTTGATGTTATCAAACGAAACTTCGAAATTTTTGGTTTTCAGCCTATAGAAACGCCTAGTTTTGAACTATCGGAAACTTTGCTAGGAAAATATGGTGAAGAAGGAGATCGACTCATTTTTAAAATTTTGAATTCAGGCGATTTTTTGAAAAAGGTTGATGATAGTGTGTTAGAATCGGGACAGTCTAATGTCATAGCGCAATCAATTTCTGAAAAAGCTTTACGCTACGATCTTACGGTCCCGTTCGCTCGTTATGTGGTGCAGCACCAAAATGATATTACTTTTCCTTTTAAGCGCTATCAAATTCAACCGGTTTGGCGTGCAGATCGTCCTCAGAAGGGACGTTTTAGAGAGTTTTTTCAATGTGACGCCGATGTTGTAGGAAGCCAATCCCTATGGCAGGAAGTAGAATTTGTGCAATTATATGATGCTGTTTTTGCCGATCTCAATTTAAATGGGGCGATCATCAAGATCAATAATCGCAAGGTTTTATACGGCATTGCAGAAGTTATAGGTGCCGAAGACAAACTACTAGACTTTACCATTGCATTAGATAAATTAGACAAAATAGGAGAGGAGAATGTCAAAGATGAATTGCGAGCTAAAGGTTTTGAAGCAGCTGTTATTGAGAAACTACAACCACTTTTTAATATGAGTGGCTCTTTTACGGATCAATTGGAAAACCTGACTTCATTGTTAGATTCTTCATCCATAGGTCAAGAAGGTATAGAAGAGTTAAAGTTTATCAATACATCAATCTCAGAAATTGGGCTTAGAGCATCACAACTTGAATTGGATGTAACACTGGCAAGAGGCTTAAATTACTATACCGGAACGATCTATGAGGTTGCTCCACCTCAAGGAGTACAAATGGGTTCCATTGGAGGCGGTGGACGCTATGATGATCTCACGGGTATATTTGGGTTAAAAAATGTGAGTGGCATTGGAATTAGTTTTGGATTAGATCGTATTTATTTAGTGATGGAAGAACTTAATCTTTTCCCTGAAAGCGTGACCGATTCAGTAGAAGTATTGTTCATTAATTTTGGAAGTGAAGAAGCATTTTATTGCCTAAAGTTGATATCTCAATTACGTGATCAAGGTATAAGTGCTGAGCTTTATCCTGATGCTGTAAAAATGAATAAGCAAATGACTTATGCCAATCGACGTGAAATTCCCAATGTAGTACTCATAGGTAAAGACGAACTTCAAAATAACACCTTGACATTGAAGAATATGAAAACCGGTGATCAACAAAAGATCAAGGCCAATCAACTTCTTACAGCCTTAAAATAAAAAAGCCTCAAACTGGAGAAAGTCTGAAGCTTTTTTACATTTACTAACTCAAATAAATTATTCTACTAAAACTTTCTTAGAAAAAGTACCGCTTATGGTATTAACTTTAATAATGTAAGTTCCTGCGCTAAGACCAGTTGTCTTAATTTCATTATAGTCTTGATTAGGAACGGTATCGTATTCAAGTATTTTTTGACCTAATATATTAAACATTTCAATTGACTTTATTTCTTTTAAATTTGGGTTAATCAAAATGATACTTTCTTTTGAATTCGAATAATGAACATTGAAGTAGCTCAAATCAAATTCGTTAATATTTAATTGATTTCGTTTAAAAGTTATTTCAAAGCGGTCAAGATGTTCACCGGCTTCCATATAAAAAGTATAAGCATCTTCCAATAAACCATGCGTAATATTTAGTTCTTTATCTCGTATGTAAACTCCAATATCAGATGGGACATTTTCCAAAGCTTCAATGCTTATTGTATTAAGTCCTTCATTTTCACCATGAATTCCTAGTGGTAAAATGGTGTTTGGTTGAAATGCATCTACTCCTTGAATAATAAATCTGTCATCTTCAATTAGCCAATACATATCATCCTTTAAATAATCATGCAACATTCCGTCATATCCAAAATCATAATTTAGGGTTGCATTTTCATCTGCTGTTACTAATAATTGTCTACGATAGGAATTCACTGAATTCAACTCTAACCTGATTTTCATACGCGTATCAGAAGTGGTGTATGTCCCTTCATTTTCAGCTGATCGGCCTGTCTGTCCATCTAACTCCTCAGGACTCAAAAATACTGAATCTGCAGATTCTTCTGTTTGGAAAACTCTTTGGCTATTATCAAAGGTAATAGTCCCACCTGTCGATTTGGCGACAACAAAAAAGCCTTGGCTAACAGGTATGAATCGACCAGGAGTTTTGGTTCCCACACCAATTTGAGCCACATCAGGATCAGGACCAGCTGCAGGTGCTCCACCTGAAAGGTTATATATGGCATATCCACCTTGATAGCCACTTAAATTGTGTGTGCCTCCTCCCCAATGTTCCCAGAAATACAATGTTCCGGAAATTGAAGATGCATTATCTAATATAAATTCATCTGCATCAATAGCAGATGGGTAAGGATTGCCAACAAGATAATCATTACCAGAGCTAATTGTTAAATTTATCTCACCATTGTTAGGCTTTCCATTAAAGGCATAATTTTGTTCATTGGTGATTGGGCCTGTTCCTGGACCTTTCATTGTAAAACCTTCTCCCGCTAATATTGATCCTGTACTACGTACGTGTTGCCAAGCCGAATAATCGTCATCTGGTTGATTGGCAAATTTCCAGATCCAGTAATCTGCAATACCAATTGGTGATGTATTTGTTCCATCATAACCAGAAGTGATATAGTTTATCGAATTAGGGTTAACTTCGTCGGATCCGTCTTTTAGAATATCAGACAATGTATAACTATTATTATTGGTAGTTGTATTACTAAATCCTACTGGTGAAGACCAATAATTATAGGTGTATAAGTCGGCTGTACCCTGTTGATCACGTTCCAATACACCACTACTAGTGTTATCCAATGTACTATCAGGGCCTTGAATGAGTTGTGACTCACCTTCTAAATCTATAAAACCATCCAGCTTTAAGTACCAACTCACATTAAGTTCTGCATCGTTCTGTATACTAAACTCAATTGGGTTGGAACTTGCATCAGTCGCATCCACAATTAATCCTATATGCTTTTGAAAATCATTAAATGTAACATTGTCATGCTCAATCTTTACAATTGACCAATTATAATCTATGGCATCTTGACCATACACGCCATTGGTTGCAATGTCTAAGGCAACCGGTAAGCTACCACTACTTTGCGTAACAAATGGGAGTGGAGCTGTTTGTACTTCAATTAATTTTGAATTATAAATTCTCATACCGGTTCCAATATCTGTTGCTACAGTTGTAAGATCATCTATTACATCATCTTTATACACATCCATTCTATAATAACGTTCCAAATTACTCCAGTCTAAAGGATTAATGGAATTAGTATTGGCATTAACATTTACAAAATTGGTTATATCTTGGGGTATCACGGTACCTCTTGCTATTCCAGAATTATCATAGATTTCTTGATAAACCATTTTTTGAAGCTCATCGTCTGATAGCGCTTTATTAAAAATTCGAACCTCATCGATAAAGCCTCTAAAATAATCGCTATTGACATCTGGTTTTTTACCAATAGTAAGGCTCGAAGTATCGGATGATAAAGGTCCTGATATTGAAGTTGAATTTATATTTTCACCGTTAATATAGATTGTTAATAGCTCATCTGCACTGTTATAACTGGCAGCAACATGATACCATCTGTTCGCGACAATAGAAAAATTATTTGAAACCGACTCATCGCCACCATGTGCAATGACTTCCATTGATGATGACAATTCTAAGTAGAAGTCGTTTTGCCCTAGAATTACCTGATTACCGGTTGCAGAACCATCTGTTTTTATCCAAGCCATTAAAGTGCCTTCGCTCCATCCACTCATTAAACTTGCTTCCGAAGCATAGTCGTTTCGGCCATCAAAATACAAATGTAATTTTCTATCCAAATCACGTGGTGAGCCAAAATTTACATCATCGGTATCAAAAAGATCTAAAATACCATCAAGATCGGCATCGTCTGTATAATTAAGACCACCAATTCTACCATTTCCATTAGTATCTAGATCAGCATATAAGGTAGTACTGATGTCATAGTTACTACCATCAGATGTAACATCCATATAATCTGGTGTCCCATCATTATCAGTGTCTACAACAAAGTAGGTAGATCCCAATCCTTGGTTTTGATTACCATATGCTGTAGCAAAAGTGCCACCATTATAAAAATCGTATATATCTAATATTCCATCAGGAAAATATTCTGCCACATTATCGTAGTTTTCATCTTTAATTCTAACAGCATCTGAGTCTATTCCATCTCCCGTTCCGTCACCATTAATATCACCATCACCGTTTTCAAATAAAAGATCGGCACTGTTTCCAGTTTTGGATTCGTCAACATCAAATATGGTATCGTTATCACTATCTAAGTCAATAAAATTTGGTACGCCATCTCCGTCAGAGTCCAGAATAGTATGTCCTTCATTGGCGTCGTTAAATCCATTAGCATTGGCATCTGACCAACCCGAGGTAAAAGTAAGTGTTGCTGAGCCTTCACTAAAATCACCCAAACCACCTTCAACTACATCAGGAATTCCATCATTATCTGAGTCCAAATCAAATACATCAGCTACACCATCACGATCAGTATCACAAAGTGTTTGGGCAATTACGATATCGTCAATAGCCAAATCGTTACCGCCACCTCCAGGGGCATTATTAATAAATCTAACAATAAAGGAATTAGTATTACCTAGATTTACACTTGTACTAAATTGATGCCATTCTCCTTGTGTACATGTGTTATCCGTTGTACTCGCAGTGCAACGCCCAAATTCTCCGGTATCAAAAGAAGCCAATTCGTTTTCATCTAAATCATAGAATTTAACTGTTATATTTGGGAGTATTGAACCTGGAAAAGTATTTTGAGCCATGATATTTAGAGCCCAAAAACTATAAGTGACTGGTAGATTTGATAAGATTCCTGAAATTGTTGTTTCATAGAAAACACCAGGGTTAAAACTTGCATTGAATACCGCCATTCTACCATTAGTATCGCCTGGAGTATGGTCTTCACCATTATACCAGGCTAAATCACCATGAATATTTTCGGGATCACTAGCATCCGTACCCGTAATTTTGGAAACCACAACATACTCTCCGTCATCTAGTATCCAACTGGATAAACTAGGGCATTCGGTAGTATTAGTACCAGCAGTTCCATCTTCATAGCAATAGCTTGTTGTTGCTGAATAGTTATTAGAATCTATAGTAGAACGGCCGGTTCCAACACCAAAAGTTTCATTTAAAAATTTATAATTTACTGTTGCCCCGTTAACGGATTCACAGCTACTTTCTTCAACGGTGTCAAGAATACCATCATTATCATCATCAATATCGGTATTGTCTAAAATTCCGTCGCCATCACTATCATAAAAGAATTGTATAGCCGAGGCTTCTATATCGAAGGTATAAATAGACTCATCACTATCATTATTATTTACCGTTACAGTACAGGTCTGTGATCCTGTTGTGATAGCGTTGTAGGTTATGCTAAAAGTTGTACTTCCACCAGCGGAAACAGGTGTGCTGTAAGGTGCGCTAGTAATAGCAAAATCAGTAGTATTGGACAAAGTAATACTTGTAATGGTTAAATCGGCAGTTCCTTCTGTATTATCAATAGTAAAAGTTTGTTCAAATGGACTTCCTATATTGATAATTCCGTAATTAGTATCATCATTATAATCGGGCGTTATATCACCATTAATAATTTCAGTATTGTTACCCAGAATGGCAATCTCAGGTTCAGGAATAACATTAATAATAGAAATATCGTCAATGGCCATGTCACTTCTGTACCAAGCACCTGTATATCCTCTAAATCGAAGCAATACCATTTGACCAGAGTAGGCTGTTAAATCAATATTCGAAGATAACCATGGATCTGATTGATTAGCATGACTCTGTCCTGTCTGAGACCAAATATTAGAAAATGTGACTCCTAAGTCAGTACTTATATCCACATAGAGTGTACCCATATCATTTCCATACATATGATATGCAAATGAAAATTCAGGATTCGGCACACTTGACAAATCAAAACATGGACTTAATAAGTTTGCAGTATTTTCGAAGTTTGAGGTTGCCTCTGTATACATATACC
>CAYZKX010000059.1:0-10619 GCA_964479055.1 uncultured Flavobacteriaceae bacterium | reverse complement strand
AGTTGGTCGCTAGCGCATTTTTGTATATGGTATCTATACTATCAATCTTTGATTGCATCCTGAACGTATTGAACACTAACAATAAAACCGCTATAGACAGACCACCTATTATAAACCGGTTGAGGCCAATGTTCTTTTTCTTATGAACTTCGGGATTGTAGGGTACCGTTTCTGTTTTTTTGATACCTTCTGGCGAAAAGTCATACACCCAGGCAATAACAAGCCATATTGGTAATCCAACACCAAGTATAGTAATAGTAGTTTTCATGGCATCAGTCGATGCCTGAAAAGCAGGGAAAATAATAGAAAGCACTTGAATTATTAACCAAGCTACTACCAAATAGGCAATGCCAGCTTTTACCACATGACGTCGCTGTAATTCTCTCCAATAGTTCTGAAACTTATGCATTAATTTGCTTAGTGTTTTAAAAACTTGACAGCCGTCTGCCCATTGGAGGTATTCAATTTTAAAACATAAAATCCGCTGGCTAAAAATTGGATATTCGTACTGCGTTCTGTTTGATTTAGTTGGCTCACTGAAGGCTGAAATACTTGACGCCCCTGGATATCCACAATAATTGCATTGGTGATCATTATGTTATCTGGAATACTTAATATCAAATTATCTTTTACAGGATTAGGAGCAATTTTTACGGTTTTGGCCCATTCAAATTCTGATGTACTTAAGAAACTCGTATACATATCCTGTAGCATATCTATGGGTTCAACCCCCGGAGCTTGTGATGGTACGGCTAATCGCAGATAAGGATCATCTGGATCGTCGTCTGGTCTATACACCATTAAATACGCCAGTTTTGAAGAGGTGTTATCTACTAAACAACGTGAATCTGCCCCAGGAAAATTCGCGCCCTGCATGGCTGCCATTAATTTATCGGCCAAGGTGCCTTCAGTATTTAAAAAATTGGCTTCCATATTGTCAATCACACTAGCATCGAGTAAAATGTTACCCTGAATGCTATAGTTAGCACCCTGTCTATCCTCGGCATAGGATTCATTTAATGAACCTGTAAAGCCAGCTGTTCTAGGGTTACCCATACTATCAAAATCAGCAATACCATATTGTCGCCATTGCGGGTTAAAATTACCTGCAGCACAGGCATCATTAGCTAATAAAAAGTCTATGATCTCGCTAGGGCTTGCACCATTGGCCATTTGAGTTTCAGCATTTGCTAAATTAGGGTTAGGTACACATATAAATGCTTGCGACATGATACCACCTCTATTGGGTATAATAGCCGTTAAGAAATCTACAAATTGATCGTCAGGCACTCCATCTACACAGGAGGCTGCAGCCGAACCTATTTCACCGGTTTCAGGATCAACCGCAACAATTGAAAACGTGTCTTGAGCAAGTATAGCATAAGATAAACAGAAGAGTAATAAACTGAGAATAATTTTTTTCATGACTTAAGTGTAATTAATTAATATCTGTAAACCTAAAGTTCTTAATTACTGAAAAATTATACTACCAAATATGTAATCAATAGTTTCAATTTTGAAAAGACACTTTCAATTATGTTGCATTTCAAGATTTCAAAGACGCTGGTCCCAATGTTCTTGCCAAGCACCTTCTTCTTTAAGAAATTGTATTACCTCAGCCCGTTGCTCATGAATTTTATCTTTGAAACGTTTTTGATATTCCTGAAATTTCAGATTGTTTTCAAATCTATAGGATCGGGCAAATGATTTTGGTTGACGGTAAAATAACTCGCTCAGGTAATTATCTTGAAAATAGGCTTGCTCTAATATGCTCAGATATTCGTCAACATCATCATTAACTGAAGCTCTTTGTAGTTGAAGATCGAAAGCTCTTCTATAGTCTAATGCCTGACTCGCTTCTAATCTTTCTAGTTCGCTTGAAATATAGAGATCAACTTGATTAGCGAACCTATCTGCGCGTTCATTTTGATCCAGTTGGCGTAATGCAATAATATATTTCTCTAGAACATCTAAACGATTGATTAAATAAGGATCAAAATTTTCGGCATTATTCAAAAAATCAGGTTCTAAAAGATCTTGAATAGAATTTTCAATGACTTCTATAGCCATTTCTGGTCTTCCAATTTTTATATAAGATTCAGCAACAAAATTGGCAAATTGTAAATTGGTGAGCTGCCCAATATTCATCCAATAATTGACTAAATCTACATTTTCCTGAAACTTTTTATTTATTGCATTATTATTATATACATGCCAAAAGGTAGGAGTACGGTTAGGATATAATAAACGTACTTTGTTGATTATCATATCATTAAACGGTATTAAGTCTAAACTTAGTGAGGTTTTTATTAACCAGTAATTCGGATCATTTGGATGTTTTTTGTAATCATGAAAATAATTCTTAAACGCCTCTACGATATTGCCATCAGGTAATGAGGCTTTATACATTTGAAGGTGATACCAATGAAAACCTGTATCAGGAAAGGCATCAATAAAATTTTGTAAAATAGTTCTTCCCTTTTCAAAATCCCTTTCGACAAAATAAAAATATTGAGCGGTCATTAAAGCTATTTCCGGCTTTAACGGATCAATAGCAAATGCCTTTAACCAAGCATCATAACCCTCTCTAGTTCTATTTAAATAACGTAATGGATACGCCATTGCAAAATTAGCACGTGAATTATTTGGTTCTAAAGCTATAGCTGACTGAAACGAGTTCAACGCGGATTCATAATCCTCTTTAAATACATCTAACTGCCCTTTAGCTATATAACTCTCCGCCAAATTTGGATCGAGTTCTAATGCTTTATTCACATGATAATTCATAAGCTCCAATGCCTGGTCATAAGATGTATCACCAACATAGCTACTCCATTTATACAAGCTTACTATTTTAGCATGGGCTAAAGCAAAATTAGAATCAACTTTTATTGCCTTATTAATTAATCTAATTCCCTTTTCCCTATCTTCAGATTGGGAAGCATTTTCTAAGTTCACACCTGCCCTATAATATGAATAGGCTAATGAATCTGTAGTGGATCTCTGAGCTAATACTTTCTCTTCATATGGTGATAATTCAATTCTTAGATTATGAGCTACTATTCTGGCAATCTCTTCCTGCAAGGTTAAAATATCCTCCTTTTTACTATCAAAATTTTGTGACCATAAATGGTATCCATCCGAGGTGTCTATTAATTGAATTGTAATGCGATACCTGTCATCTTGTTTACGCACACTGCCTTCAAGTAAATAGTTAACACCTAGTACCTTAGAAATTTGTTTTAAATCATCTTCTTTATTAAACTGAAATGAAGAGTTTCTAGCCGAAACTTTAAGTGCTTTTAATTTACACAGTGAATTTATAATTTCCTCACCCAAACCATCTGCAAACACTTGCTGTGTTTCATCATTGGTCATATTATCAAACCTAATTACCGCAATAGTTTTGTCTTTTATTACCCTTGAATTACTAAAACTACTAGTCACAATAATACTTGAGGTAATAACTATTAATAAAACAGCTGTAATCACTATCCATTTTGGTACGGATTGGAGTTTGCTTTGTGATTCAATCGATTTAATAGAATCTGTTTCATTAAAGTCGTTTTTCAATCTATTCACTTCACTAGGCGAATAACCAAAATATTCCTTAAAACTGGTTGTAAAATAAGCTGCACTGCTAAATCCCACATTAAATGCGACTTCAGAAACTGAATATTTTTTTGAGACTAATTGCCTATAGGCCTCTTCAAGCCTAATTTCTCTAATAAATTGGCTAGCAGATTTACCAGTAAGCTTTTTGATTTTTTTGTAAAGATGTGCTCGGCTCACCCCACTTTTGTCAGCCAAAACTTCAACTCCAAATTGTTCGTTTGTAAAATTATCTCGAACCAGTTGAGTCAATTTTACTATAAATGGATGATTAGACTTATGTCCTTTTAACTCCGGCATGATGAACAAAGCAATAGATAACACTTAAAATTACGAAACCAAAGGGATTTAGACAAAATTATGAAGATATACATAGCCTAAATCAACTATGGAATATTGATTTGGTTCAATTATGAAATCTCTAATAATCAAACCAAAATTTGGTGGATAAAAGTTAAGGATAAGCGATTCGCACGCGTTTCATTGTGAAAAGCAGCTCTTTACTTACATGTTCCTCCTATACTGCCCTCCTACCTCAAATAGAGCCTTGGTGGTCTGGCCTAAAGAGCATTTTTTACACACTTCCATTAGTGCTTCAAAAATATTCTCATTTTGAATGGCCGTTTGTTGTAAGTCTCTTAATAGCTGTTCGGTATTATGAGCACTATGAAGGCTCTGCAAGGTCTTGATCTGGTTCTCTTTTTCCTCCTCAGTAGCGCGAATCACCTCTGCTGGAAGTACCGTTGGCGAGCCTTTACTACTTAAAAAGGTATTGACACCAATTATTGGGAATTCACCAGTGTGTTTTAAGGTCTCATAGTACAAGCTCTCTTCTTGGATTTTACTTCGCTGATACATGGTTTCCATGGCACCTAACACACCTCCACGCTCCGTTATACGGTCAAATTCTAGCAGTACCGCTTCTTCAACAAGATCAGTGAGTTCTTCAATAATAAAAGCACCTTGTATCGGGTTTTCGTTTTTAGCCAATCCTAATTCTTTATTGATGATCAATTGAATGGCCATGGCACGACGTACCGATTCCTCAGTAGGAGTGGTAATCGCTTCATCATAAGCATTAGTATGTAGCGAGTTGCAATTATCATAAATGGCGTACAGTGCCTGAAGTGTGGTTCTAATGTCATTAAAATCTATTTCCTGAGCGTGCAAACTTCTTCCTGATGTTTGTATATGGTATTTCAACATCTGCGCACGTGGGTCGGCACCATACTTATGCTTTAATGCCTTGGCCCAAATGCGACGCGCCACACGACCAATAACCGCATATTCAGGATCGATGCCATTTGAGAAGAAGAACGACAGATTAGGACCAAATTTGTTGATATCCATATCTCTGCTCAGGTAATACTCTACATAAGTAAATCCATTGGCTAGTGTAAATGCCAATTGCGAGATCGGGTTGGCACCTGCCTCAGCTATATGATATCCAGAAATGGACACCGAATAGAAGTTTCTAATTTTATTTTGAATAAAATAGTCCTGAACGTCACCCATTAAACGCAGGGCAAACTCTGTAGAGAAAATACAGGTGTTCTGTGCCTGATCTTCTTTTAAAATATCAGCCTGAACGGTTCCACGCACTTGTGAAATGGTCTCAGCCTTTATCTTTTGATACACGTCTTGAGGTAAAACTTGATCTCCAGTGACACCTAAAAGCATCAAGCCCAAGCCATCATTACCCTCTGGTAATTCACCATGGTATTGTGGACGTATTTTACCCTTATATATATCTTGAATTTTCTTTTCTATGTCTTTCTCGAGGCCATTTTGTTTGATATAGATCTCACATTGCTGATCGATGGCCGCATTCATAAAAAACCCTAACAACATAGGTGCAGGACCGTTTATGGTCATACTTACCGAGGTCATAGGATCAGCCAAATTAAATCCGGAGTAGAGTTTTTTGGCATCGTCTAAACAACAAATACTTACACCAGCATTACCTATCTTTCCATAAATATCCGGACGATAATCAGGATCGTTACCATAAAGCGTTACACTATCAAAAGCCGTTGATAAACGCTTGGCTGGCATATCCAAACTCACATAGTGAAAGCGTCTGTTGGTACGTTCTGGTCCGCCCTCTCCTGCAAACATTCGGGTAGGATCTTCGCCCTGGCGCTTAAACGGATATAATCCTGAAGTGTACGGAAATTCCCCTGGTACATTCTCCTGTAAACTCCAACGTAATACGTCACCCCAAGCCTTATATTTTGGCAATGCTATTTTTGGTATTTGCGTACGCGATAAGCTCTCGGTATGCGTTTCCACATTGATCTCTTTACCACGAACTTCAAAGGAGTAAATTGGTGCTCGGTAGCGTTTGATCTTTTCTGTCCATCCCAAAATAATTTCCCAGTTGTAGGCATCGAGATCCATTTTTACACGGTCAAATTCAGCCACAAGCAGTTTGACAAAATCTTTATTGTCATCGTTTTCTTTAACGCTTATTCCTGATTTATCCAGTTCAGGAATACTTCCTGTAACCGTTTCGATGGTTTTATAAATACCATAAAGTTTTTGAGCTACTTCAACTTGAAGTTTGGCCGTACTGTCATAAGCGCGATTGTTTTCAGATATTTCAGAAAGGTAACGTGTTCGAGCAGGTGGAATAACAAAGATCTTCTCGCTCATTTCCTTTGAGATCTCAAATGTTGATTTGAGATCGCAGTCTGTTTTTTCAACTAGTGTATCCATTACAGCCTTGTACAGACTGTTCATACCTGGGTCGTTGAATTGTGACGCAATAGTACCATAAACAGGAAGTTCATCTTGAGGTGTATCCCACAGTTGGTTATTGCGCATATATTGTTTTTTGACATCGCGTAAAGCATCTTGAGCACCGCGCTTATCAAATTTGTTGATCGCTACCAGATTAGCAAAATCAAGCATGTCGATCTTTTCCAATTGTGTGGCCGCACCAAACTCTGGTGTCATCACATATAGTGACACATCACTATGTTCAATGATTTCAGTATCGCTCTGTCCAATCCCTGAAGTCTCCAAAATGATGAGATCAAACTGTGCCGCTTTCAATACTTCTACGGCTTCATTAACATGCTTTGACAAGGCCAAATTAGATTGGCGTGTGGCCAAACTGCGCATGTATACTCTTGGATTATTGATGGCATTCATACGAATACGATCGCCAAGCAAGGCTCCACCTGTTTTGCGTTTTGAAGGGTCAACAGAAATGATACCTACCGTTTTTTCGGGAAAATCAATTAGAAATCGGCGCACCAGTTCATCTACTAAGCTGGACTTTCCTGCTCCACCTGTTCCCGTAATACCTAAGACAGGTGTTTTAGATGTTTTATTTGAATTGTGAATACTATCAAGAGAATCTTTGGCCACTTCTGGAAAATTTTCGGCCGATGAAATGACACGTGCAATGGCTTTTGAATCTTTACTTGACAGCACTTCTGCTTCTCCATTTAATTGATCGCCAATGGCAAAATCGGATTGCTTTACAAGGTCATTGATCATGCCTTGAAGCCCCATTTCACGACCATCATCAGGCGAATAAATACGTGTAATACCATAGTCCATCAATTCTTTGATCTCTTCCGGAAGAATTACACCGCCACCACCACCAAAGATCTTGATGTGTTCAGCACCTTTTTCTTTAAGTAGGTCATACATGTATTTAAAATACTCGTTATGACCGCCTTGATAGGAGGTCATGGCAATAGCATTAGCATCTTCTTGAATGGCCGTATTCACTACTTCTTCAACGCTTCTATCATGACCTAAGTGGATAACCTCAACACCTGTAGCCTGAATAATGCGACGCATTATATTAATGGCTGCATCATGGCCATCAAATAATGATGCCGCTGTCACAATGCGTACTTTGTGTTTTGGTTTATAGGGTGCAATTTGTTCCATTGACAAATAATTGGTTTTTAAGTGAGGCAAATTTACGGAATATTCAAAAATCTGTCCCAGTCATTAAGAATTATATAAGACTGTGAGACACTAAAATAGTTTGGTGTTTTGTAAAAGCCGGATTAAAAAATGTAAAAACAATCGCTTTAAAAAATGATATACTCGCATTGAGCTAATTTAAGCTTAGTTGCTTACTAAATCAAAAAATAAACATTAGCTAATATTTACATAACATCATTTTATAAATTAAAACAGACATTTGTAACACATACCTTAAAAAGCCTTACATATATTTTTAGGTTAGTTAGTAAAAGTTAGTTTTTAAAAGTCGGATTGAATTCAATCCGACTTTTTTTATGTTAATACAATGCATCAGTTTGCTGATTTGCAATAAATTAAATATATTTAATAACGCTATCTCAATCATTTTAAATACAGTGAGTCAACCATCAAAAATAAAAGCACACAAAACGCGTCTTCAAAATCAATATAAAAAACTTATTGAAGAAGCTTATAATTTAAGACAGACCGATTCTGCCTTGAGTGATATTTCCGAATATCGTGCGCTTAAATTATTGAATAAACTCAACCAACTTAATTTTTTGGATCGCGAAACACATCCTCCTGTTTCTGTTAATTAAAATTTTACATTAATTTAACGCACCTATCTCATCCTTTTTCGTCTTACTAGCGTACATTAATTAAAAGTACGTCAATGAATTCTCAATATTGTAAAATAGGAAGAACAACACTAAACTTTAATCACTCCAATGTTGATGCTCTTGAACTAAAGTATAGAAACTTTGTGGAGCAAGCCTACAACATAAGACAAACGGATGCCAGTTTAAGTGATGTTTTATATTTTGAGGCCACCAAGATTAAGAGACACATCTTACGTTTAAAAAAGATGATCACAAAACCGCTTGACGCAACGATTTAAAGTAGTCAAAAGCGTGCATTAATCGGGAGCCATACCAGGAGAAATACTCTCCATTAACCAAATGTATTTTGGCATTAGGAAATCTTTGTCTTAAGTGATCGACGCTTACTTCTTTAAAAGGGTACGGCTCTGATGACAACATTATAAGTTCAGCTTTTTTAAGAATTTCACTTTCTAAATTTATTTCAGGATATCTTTCTAAATTTCCAAAAACGTTTTCATAATTGTTTAGTACAAGCATATGGTCAATGAATGTATGTTTACCAACAACCATCCAAGGATCCTTCCAAATAAAATAAGCTACTTTTAATTTTTTATGGCCGTGTACATACGCTGTAAAGTCTTGTAATCGGTTCTTAATTTGTAGTGATAATACTTCTGCCTTTTCAGTCACTTCAAATATTTGCCCGTATTGTTGCAACAATTCTAAACAATCATCAATACTGTAAATATCACTAATATGAACAGGTGCTATGGGTTCTAATTGTTCAATCAATGCTTTGGAATTTTCTTCCTTATTGCAAAGGATGATATCTGGTTCTAAAGCTCGAATCTTTTCAACTTTAACGTTCTTGGTTCCTCCTACCACTACCTTTGAAGATCTGATATGTTTAGGGTGCACACAAAATTTAGTGACACCAACAATTGCATTTGATAGTCCAAGATCAACTAGAAGTTCCGTTTGACTTGGCACCAATGAAACAATACGTTTGGGGGTTGAATGGATGGCTAGTTTACGCCCTAGTAGGTCTTTGAATACCATCACTAAGTTTTAAATCTACAAGAAGCTTTGCAATTCAATAGCCATTTTGTTTTGGATGCTTTGGGCTTTTGTAGCAGCAGCTTCGGCAAAATCAAGATCCTGACTGGCATAAATGATACCACGAGATGAATTAATCAAAAGGCCAACCTGATCGTTTAACCCATATTTACACACTTGCTGTAAATTGCCTCCCTGAGCCCCAACACCGGGAACTAACAAGAAGTTATTTGGCACCATATCACGAATTTCCGCTAAGTATTCGGCCTTTGTGGCCCCAACAACATACATCAAATTCTCAGCATTATCCCATGATCTGGACACGTTTAAAACCTGTTTGTATAGTTCCTGATCATTCACAGCTAGCGTTTGAAAATCAAAAGCCCCTTGATTGGAAGTTAATGCTAATAATATGGTATGCTTGCCCTTAAAGGACAAAAATGGTTCTACTGAATCTTTACCCATATAAGGTGCAACAGTGATACTGTCAAAACCTAAATCTTCAAAAAAGGCTTTGGCATACATTTTACTGGTATTACCAATATCACCGCGTTTGGCATCAGCAATGGTAAAAATATTAGGGTGGTTGGTGTTGATGTACTGAATTGTCTTTTCAAGAGCCTGCCACCCTTTTAAGCCATAGGCTTCATAAAAAGCAGTATTGGGTTTATAGGCCACACACAGATGATGTGTAGCATCAATTATAGCTTTATTGAATGCAAAAATGGGATCATCTTCAGCTAAAAGGAATTGAGGTATTTTTGTGAGATCTACATCAAGACCAATACAAAGGAAAGACTGTTTTTTAATAATCTCCGATACTAATTGCTTTTGGGTCATATGCTTTAAATGACATCTGAGTCGGCTTTCAGCTTCTCTGTATTTTCGGCCAACATTAATTCGTCAATGAGTTTTTGAATGTCACCATTAATAATATTTTGTAGGTCATATAATGTTAATCCTATTCTATGATCGGTAACCCGTCCTTGAGGATAGTTATATGTTCTAATCTTAGCGCTTCGGTCACCAGAACTCACCATGCTTTTACGTTTCTCAGAATCTGCCGCTTGCTTTTTGGCCAATTCCATTTCGTATAAACGCGATCGTAATACCTTAAGCGCTTTCTCTAAGTTCTTATGCGATGATTTCTGGTCCTGACAACTTACAATCATACCCGTTGGTTCGTGATGTAACTTGATTGCCGAATAGGTTGTATTCACACTTTGTCCACCTGGTCCCGTCGAAGTTGTACGTTCTATACGCACCTCATTCATGTCCAATTCAATATCAAACTCCTCAGCTTCTGGCAACACCATAACAGTGGCTGCCGATGTGTGCACACGACCTTGGGTTTCAGTTTGAGGTACCCGTTGGACACGGTGCACACCAGCTTCAAAT
>CAYZKX010000058.1:0-10695 GCA_964479055.1 uncultured Flavobacteriaceae bacterium | reverse complement strand
ACCTTGCAATAAAGAACGAATGAAAGCGCGAAAAGGAGCATGGGAACGCGGTACTTGGGTGAGAGAAGCAGCAATGGCTTACGCCGATAAACAAGAATCAAAAAAGTTAAATAGAGCAGTATGACAAAGAAAGAATGGCCTTTATGGGAAATATTTGTGAGAAGCAAAAACGGATTAGAACATCGTCATTTTGGAAGTTTACACGCTGCTGATGCAGCCATGGCATTAGAGAATGCACGTGATGTTTATACACGACGTAACGAAGGCGTAAGTATTTGGGTAGTAGAATCTAAACATATTACAGCTTCAAACCCTGAAAATAATGGCGAATTGTTTGAACCGGCACAAGATAAAGTATATCGTCACCCAACATTTTATCACTTGCCAGATGATGTAAAACATATGTAATGGATCAAAATTTATACAACTATATTTTGGGTATTGCCGACAATTGTCTAATTCTAGGCCAGCGGCTGGGTGAATTATGTGGCCATGGACCGTCACTTGAAACTGATATAGCCTGTACCAACATTTCATTAGACCTTTTTGGGCAAACAAGAAGTTATTATCAGTACGCAGCACAAGTCGCAGGAGATGGTCGTAAAGAAGATGACATCGCCATGCTTCGAAAGGAAAGAGAATATGTCAATGTCTTGTTAGTAGAACAACCAAATACCGATTTTGCCTATACCATTATGAGGCAGTATTTATTTGATGCTTTTCATCTATTACTATTGAATGCGCTACAGCACAGTAATGATGATACTTTAGCGGCGATTGCAAAGAAAAGTATTAAAGAGGTTAGTTATCACGAACGTTTCTCATCAGAATGGGTAAAACGACTAGGTGATGGCACAAGTGAAAGTCATATAAAAATTCAAAATGCTTTGAACAATCTGTGGTCATATACCAATGAGCTTTTTGAGCAAACAGATGCCGATAAAGCCATGATAAAAAATGCGATTGGTGTAGATACTTTAAAGATTAAGGAAACGTATTATAAAAATATAGAGACCCTGTTGAAGGAAGCTACACTTGAGATTCCTGAATCTAAATGGTTTCAAAATGGCGGCAAAAGCGGTAGGCATACTGAGCATTTTGGATATTTATTGGCCGACCTTCAATATATGCAAAGAACCTATCCTAAAATGGAATGGTAGTAGAACGTGAATACATAAATGCAAAATTAATTCCAATTCTGGAGAAGGTTTCAGATCCTGAAATTCCGGTTTTGTCTATAATGGACATGGGTGTAGTGCGTTCTGCTGAAATATTAAATGATGAGGTCATAATTAAAATAACGCCAACATACAGTGGATGCCCTGCAATGGATGTTATTGGTGACGATATCATAAAGGCTTTAAATGACGCTGGATACAACACCAAAGTAGAATTGGTGCTAGCACCAGCATGGACTACCGATTGGATTACTGAAAATGGAAGACGTGCACTGGAATCATTTGGCATTGCAGCACCCTTAGATCCAATTGCAGATAAAAGTGCTTTGTTGGAAGGAAAACGCATTGTAAAATGTACCAATTGTGGGTCGCAAAATACGGTAATGGTAAGTCAATTTGGTTCAACGGCATGCAAGGCCTTATTCAAATGTGAGGATTGTCTGGAACCTTTTGATTATTTCAAATGTTTAAAATAATATGAGTACATCAGTACAGCTAAAAATAGAAAATAGCATAGCATTTATTACACTCAATCGACCTGAAGTGTTTAATAGTTTCAATAGAGAAATGGCATTAAGTCTTCAAAATATATTGGATACATGCAAGGTTAATGATGAGGTAAGAGCCATTGTTCTTACAGGAAACGGTAAAGCATTTTGTGCGGGACAGGATCTTAAAGAGGTTACTACTCCAGATATCAATCCTGGGTTTAAAAAGATCCTAGAAGAACATTATAACCCTATAATTCTAAGAATTCGAAAAATTAATAAACCAATCATAGCAGCTGTCAATGGTGTTGCTGCTGGAGCCGGCGCTAATATTGCACTAGCATGTGATATTGTTATTGCGAACGAAAATGCAAGTTTTATTCAGGCGTTTAGCTTAATTGGGCTTATTCCTGATAGTGCTGGAACCTTCTTTTTACCACGGCTCATTGGATTTCAAAAAGCTTCTGCTTTGGCAATGTTAGGTGATAAAGTTAGTGCTGAAGAAGCTGAACGTATTGGAATGATTTATAAATATGTCCCATCAGAAAAGTTTGATGAAACTATTAATGCCATCGCAGCTAAAGTGGCGAATTTACCAACAATGGCGCTTGGTCTTATAAAGCAAACTTTGAATCAGTCGTTAACCAACAATCTCGAAGATCAATTGGCACTTGAATCAGTTCATCAAATAGAAGCGGCAGGCAGTAATGACTATGCCGAAGGTGTTTCAGCATTTATGGAAAAACGCAAACCTAAATTTAAAGGAAATTAGTGACTAAGGAAGTACTTCTCGCAACTCACCAACGTATAAAGCCATTTATACACCGTACGGCTGTGCTTACATCGAGCCAGATCAATACTATTAGTGGATGTGAAGTATTTTTTAAATGTGAGAATTTTCAAAAAATGGGCGCATTTAAAATGAGAGGTGCCACAAATGCCATTTTATGCCTTTCAGAGGAAGATCGAAAAAAAGGTGTTGTAACACACTCTTCAGGAAACTTTGCACAGGCAGTTGCACTAGCAGCGGCCAGCCTTAATGTGCATGCTGACATTGTCATGCCCAAAAATGCACCTGTAGTGAAAAAGAATGCGGTATTGGATTATGGAGGAAATGTAATAGAATCTGAATCAACAGCCATTGCACGTGAAGAAATGGCCGATCAGGTGCAACAAGAAAAAGGTGCTTCTTTTTTACATCCTTCTAACCAAGATGAGGTGATTTTTGGACAGGGAACAGCAGCAATGGAATTGCTAGAAGATCAGCCAGATTTGGATTTCATAATCACACCTGTTGGAGGCGGTGGCCTTATCGCAGGAACAGCCTTAGCGGCTCATTATTTTGGTAAAAATTGTAAAGTAATAGGCGGAGAACCAGCTGAAGCCGATGATGCCTATCGCTCATTGCAGTCAGGAAAAATTGAAACTAATGCAACGGCTAATACCATAGCTGATGGGTTGCGTACGTTTTTGGGTGATCGCAATTTTCCAATTATTCAAAAATATGTTGACCGCATCGTTTTGGTTGAAGAAAACGAGATCATCGAAGCTATGAAGCTCATTTGGGAGCGAATGAAAATTATTATTGAACCGTCAAGTGCAGTGGCTTTTGCAGCGCTGTTGAAACAAAAAGATCAATTCAAGAATAAAAAGGTGGGCGTAATCATATCAGGAGGAAATGTAGACTTGACTGATTTACCATTTAACAAATAAGTATGGAAGTAGGAATAATAGGTTCTGGAACCATGGGAAGCGGTATTGCTCAAATTGCAGCTACCGCCAATTGTACAGTGAAATTGTATGATACCAAAAAAGAAGCTCTTGATAATTCAAAAGCCAAATTACATAAAATACTCTCAAGATTAATTGAGAAAGGTAGAATAGATGATGCCGAAAGAATTCGTATAGAAAACAATATTCAATACGTTAATGGCTTAAATGAGCTTGCAAATGCTGACCTGGTTATCGAGGCTATTGTAGAGAATTTAGATATCAAACAAAAGGTGTTTTCAGAGTTGGAGAATTATGTCACCAATGATTGTATCCTGGCTTCAAATACGTCATCTTTATCTATTGCATCAATAGCGTCATGCTTGAAATCACCTGATCGTTGCATTGGGATTCATTTTTTTAATCCTGCACCTTTAATGCAGTTAGTAGAGGTTATTCCGGCTATTCAAACATCTGAATCTACATTGGAGAAATCGGTTCAAATCATTACTGATTGGGGTAAAACAGTGGCCGTTGCTAAAGATACACCAGGATTCATAGTTAATCGTGTGGCACGACCTTTTTACAGTGAAGCACTCAGAATTTATGAAGAAGGTATAGCTGATTTTGCAACTATTGATTGGAGTTTAAAATCGTTAGGAGGATTTAGAATGGGACCTTTTGAGTTGATGGATTTTATTGGCAACGATGTGAATTATACGGTTACCGAGACTGTTTTTACGGCATTTTATTATGATCCAAGATATAAACCAGCACTCACTCAAAAGCGACTTTCAGAAGCTGGATATCTGGGACGCAAAACAGGTAAAGGGTATTATGATTATTCTGATAATGCTAAAAATCCTGATCCGGTTGAGGATCAAGAATTGGGGGAGTATATTTTTGATCGTGTGCTTGTCATGTTGATTAATGAAGCTGCAGATGCACTGTTCTTAAGGATTGCTTCAGCCAAAGATATTGATAATGCCATGGCGAAAGGAGTCAATTATCCACAAGGACTCTTGAAATGGGCAGATGAAAAAGGCATCGATTGGTGTATAAATAAGATGGATGAACTCTACAATGAATATCACGAAGATCGCTACAGATGCAGTCCAATTTTGAGAAAAATGAGTAGAGAAAACAAGACGTTCTTTTAATGGAAGGTGCTAAGATTCCATATAAAATGTTGAGTCAAGATGCCTTCAGTCAATGGATGGGCATCGAGATTTTGGAAAGTGAAATAGGTCGCGTAAAAATAGCTATGACTGTAAGAAAGGAAATGCTTAATAGTATGTACTATGCTCATGGTGCAATTACATATTCTTTGGCAGATACAGCATTTGGATTTACTTCAAATACGCATGGAAAATATGCGGTGTCTATAGAAACTTCAATAAATCATATTGAAGCCATTGAAGAAGGCGATTACTTAGAAGCTGAATGTGTAATTGAAAAGGTAAATAATAAATTAGGTTTTAACGTGGTTGAGGTAAAACGAGGAGATGAGTTGGTGGCCTTATTTAAAGGTGTGGTTTATCGAACTCAAAAAGAATGGGAAGAATAAGTTTATGAAAGAAGCATATATCATTGATGGTGTGCGCACACCAATAGGAAATTACAAAGGTACTTTGTCGATCGTTCGTACGGATGACTTAGGTGCTTTGGTCATTAAAGAATTAGTAAATCGAAATGCCAATATTCCTAAAGCGGCCTATGACGATGTCATCATGGGTTGTGCTAATCAAGCTGGAGAAGACAATCGTAATGTTGCACGAATGTCTTTGTTACTTGCAGGTTTACCATTTACAGTTCCTGGTGAGACCGTAAACAGATTATGTAGTTCGGGTCTTTCGGCAATCATTCATGCTAATAGAGCCATTAAGGCAGGTGATGGTGACATTTTTGTTGCTGGCGGCGTTGAAAATATGACGCGCGGTCCTTATGTTATTGCCAAACCATCAAGTGCTTATGGTAATGATTCAAAAATGTACGATTCTAGTTTTGGATGGCGTTTTATCAATCCAAAAATGGAAGCACTATATGGGACGGACGGAATGGGTAATACCGCAGAAAATCTAGTAGAGAAATATAATATCTCGCGCGAAGATCAGGATACTTTTGCGTATTGGAGTCAGATGAAGGCCACTAAGGCTCAGGAAAATGGAAGGTTGGCTAAGGAGATCGTTTCTGTTGAAATTCCACAACGCAAAAAAGATCCGATTATCTTTTCGAAAGATGAATTTGTCAAGCCATCTACTTCTAAAGAAATTTTGGCGAAGTTGCGTCCGGCTTTTAAAAAGGACGGCAGTGTGACTGCAGGAAATTCATCAGGTTTGAATGATGGGGCTGCAGCGACGATCGTAGCTTCAGAAGATGCGGTCAATAAATACGATCTAAAACCTAAAGCACGAATTGTAAGTTCGGTTGTAGTGGGTGTGGAGCCTCGAATCATGGGCATCGGACCTGTTGAAGCGTCAAATCTCGCCCTTAAAAAAGCAGGATTGACGATGAATGATGTTGGAATTATTGAATTGAATGAAGCTTTTGCTGCTCAGGCGCTTTCGTGTACTAGAGCTTGGGGATTAGAAGATGATGATACGCGCTTGAATCCAAACGGTGGTGCAATTGCCATTGGGCATCCCTTAGGCATGACAGGTGCTCGAATAGCATATTCTGCGGCATTAGAGTTACACGAACAAGATAAACAATTTGCATTGGTGACCATGTGTATAGGCGTTGGTCAAGGTTATGCTGCAATATTAGAACGCGTTTAAAATGAAAATACTCATTATTGGAGGCAACGGAACCATAGGACGAAAGGTCTCAGAACGACTTGCGCAGACGCATGACGTCATAGTGGCGGGACGAAATTCGGGAGATGTCCAAGTTGACTTTGCTGATAGCGCATCTATTAAAAATATGTTCGAAAATATTGGCACAATTGACGCGATTGTCGCTATTGCAGGTGATGCCAAGTGGGATAAATTTGAAAACCTGACTGAAGATGATTTTTATATAGGAATTAAAAGCAAATTAATGGGTCAGGTAAATACCGTAAGAATTGGGAAAAACTTCCTTAATCATGGAGGTTCAATCACTTTATCCACAGGAATTTTAGCTGATGACCCTGTTGACATGACAACTAGTGCAGCAATGGTAAATGGTGCCATTCATAGTTTTGTTAAAGCTGTAGTATTGGAATTAGACCATATTCGTGTTAATGTGGTATGTTCAGATTTGGTAGAAGATTCATTCGAAAAATACAAAGACTATTTTCCTGGTAATACACCAGTTCCTATGCGCAAAATAGTGGATGCATATGTAAAATGCATTGAAGGAAAAATTAATGGTAGAATATTAAGAGTAATGGCTTAGCATTATGAAAAAAATACAACATTATATCTCAGGGCAATGGGTTGAAGGTACAGATGATGGTATTCCGGTTTTGGATGCTGTAACAGGTGACCTTATTGCAAATTCAGCAGTAGAAGGCTTGGACGTACCAAGTGCATTGCAATATGGAAGAGAAAAAGGCGAAGCCTTACGCCAAATGACATTTCAACAGCGTGGTAATATGCTCAAAAAGCTGGCACTATATCTCACTAAAAGAAAAGATGCATTTTATGAGTTGAGCTATAGAACTGGTGCAACCAAAGTAGATAGTTGGATTGATATTGAAGGTGGCTTTGGAAATTTATTTGCCAATGCGTCTTTACGTAAGCTTTTTCCAAATCAGTCCTATCATGTTGATGGTGATCCCATCGATCTTTCCCGCGGCGGTCGTTTTATGGCACATCATATCATGGTACCTAAAAAAGGTGTAGCTGTTCATATCAATGCCTTTAATTTTCCTGTTTGGGGCATGTTAGAAAAATGTGCCGTCAACTGGATGGCTGGTGTTCCTGCAGTAGTGCTTCCCGCCCCATCATCTTCTTATTTGGCTGAGGCTGTAGCAAGAGAGATTATCAATTCGGGAATATTACCTGAAGGAGCGCTTCAAATTATCAATGGAACAGTTAAAACAATACTTGATACTGTTGAATCACAAGACGTTATTACGTTTACAGGATCGGCAACGACGGGTAGATTACTTAAAGCACACCCAAGAATTATTCAGGAAGCGGTGCCGTTCACCATGGAGGCCGATTCGTTGAATGCTTCGATATTGGGAGAAGATGCTGTTCCTGGCACACCTGAATTTGATATTTTTATTAAAGAAGTGCGCAAAGAAATGACCGTAAAAGCAGGTCAAAAATGTACAGCGATCAGGCGCATCATAGTACCAGAAAAATTGGTAGAAGATGTGCAAATTTCATTAGGAAAAGCCTTAGACAAAGTTACTGTAGGCGACCCACGACTACAAGAAGTAAGAATGGGTTCCTTGATAAGTAAAGAACAGGTAGAAGAAGTTAAAAATGGCGTTGCCGAAATTGCTAAAAAAGCACAAATTGTTTATGGTAATCTTGATAAGTTAGACACCATTGGTGCCGATGCTAGCAAAGGCGCATTTATTAGTCCAATTTTATTACGAGAGGACCAACCATTTAAAAATGCTGCTGTACATGAACGGGAAGCATTTGGTCCTGTAAGTACAATAATGCCTTATAAAGATCTACAAGAGGCTGTGACCTTAGCACAAATGGGTAAAGGGTCATTAGTGTCATCAATTATTACCAACGACAATACCATTGCGAAAGACTATGTGGTTAATGCTGCCAGCCATCATGGCCGCATATTAGTTCTCAATAGAGAAAATGCAAAAGAAAGTACTGGCCATGGCTCGCCATTACCAACATTGGTACACGGTGGACCAGGACGTGCAGGTGGCGGAGAAGAAATGGGCGGAATGAGGGGAGTCAAACATTATTTACAACGCACCGCAGTGCAAGGCACGCCAACAACCTTGACCAAAGTCACAGGGATATATCAACAAGGAGGTGCCTATACTGAAGCAGAACAACATCCTTTTAAATACCATTGGGAAGATATTCAAACCGGAATGTCAATGAAGACCCATAAAAGAACATTAACAGATTCTGATATTATTAACTTCTCCAATCTCACATGGGATCATTTTTACGCACATACTGATATCACATCACTTGATGGCAGTATTTTTGAAAAGCGTACAGCTCATGGCTATTTTATTTTAGCTGCGGCAGCTGGATTATTTGTATATCCTAATAAAGGACCTGTTTCAGCAAATTATGGATTAGAAGAATGCCGATTTTTAAGACCATTGTATCATAACGACACTATTTATGTACGCTTGACTTGTAAGCAAAAAATAGATAGGGATGTACGCGGAAAAGAACATCCTAGTGGTATAGTGAAGTGGTTTGCTGAAGTGTTTGATGCTGATGATGAATTAGTGGCTGTAGCTACTGTACTAACCATGGTACAGAAGAAGCAACAGACCTTCGTTGAAATGACTGAAGAGAAAATAAGAGAATGTTTAGACAAACTTACTGAAAAGTCGAAAGCGGCATGGGGATCATTGACTCCTCAGCACATGATTGAGCACTTAGAATATACCTATAGAATCGCTGGTGGTGAGATACAGGATTTTGAAATATCAACACCCGAGAAGATCCTCGAAAAAGTACATGCTACATTGTACAACTATAAGAAAATCCCACATGAATTTGATTTTCCGCTCAGAGTAAAAAGTGAAATGCACAAATTAAGACACAATAGTCTTGATGAAGCTAAAGCAAAAATGCTAGAAGCACGACAGGCCTATTTAGATTTCTTTAAAGAAAACCCTGAAGCCACAACCAAAAATGCGGTTTTTGGAATATTAAATAGATATGAGTGTTATCTCATTGATCGCAAACATCTCAATCATCATTTTGAACAATTTGGAATTTTATAAAATGGAACCATACGTTAAACAACATATTAAAAATGGAGTTGGGTATATTGAATTTTTTCACCCGTCGCACAATTCTTTACCCTCAAATGTATTGTCCGAATTAGCCAGAACCATAAAAAATGCAGGTGAAGACAATAATATAAAAGTTATTGTCCTAAAAAGTGGTGGTGATCGTACCTTCTGTGCGGGAGCTAGTTTTGAAGAGTTGGTGGCCATAGAAGATGAAGAAACAGGAAAGCTATTTTTCTCGGGGTTTGCTAACGTTATTAATGCTATGCGCAAGTGTCCTAAGTTTATTGTAGGACGCATACAAGGTAAAACAGTAGGTGGTGGCGTTGGTTTGGCCTCAGCGACTGATTATTGTATGGCCACGAAATTTGCATCAATCAAACTAAGTGAGTTGAATGTGGGTATTGGACCATTTGTTGTTGGCCCAGCTGTTCAACGTAAATTAGGACTTAGTGCTATGTCGCAAATAGCCATTGATGCCAATAGCTTTTATACTGCCGAATGGGCGTTACAAAAAGGATTGTATACCAAAGTTTTTGAAACTACCGAAGAATTGGATGAAGCAGTAACGTCTTTTGCTGAAAACTTATGTAATTATAATCCCAAAGCTATGAGTGAGATTAAAACCATGTTTTGGCGAGGTACTGAGGATTGGGATCTACTCCTTATTCAACGCGCTAAAATAAGCGGACGATTGGTTTTAAGTGAGTTTACTAAAAACACATTAAAACGATTTCAATAAAAATGATCTATAGTTTTAAAGATTATATACCAGTTGTACATGAAAGCAGTTTTGTGCATCCTCTTGCGGCAGTAACGGGAAATGTCATAATTGGTAAAAATTGTTATATAGGACCAGGCGCCGCGATTAGAGGCGATTGGGGGCAGATCGTTTTGGAAGACGGTGTTAATGTTCAGGAAAATTGCACTATTCATATGTTTCCTGGTAAATCAATTACACTTAAAGAAAGTACCCATATTGGGCATGGTGCTATTATTCATGGTGCGAATATTGGTAAAAATGTTTTGATAGGAATGAATAGCGTCGTGATGGATGATGCCGAAATAGGAGATGAGTGTATTGTAGGTGCCATGACCTTTGTAAAGGCCGAAACCAAAATTCCCAGCCGCAGTCTGGTGGTTGGTAACCCTGCCAAAATTGTGAAGGAAGTCACAGATCAAATGATAGCATGGAAAACCAAAGGCACGCAACTGTATCAACAATTGCCAGCAGAATGCCATGACACTTTAAGAGAAGTAGAACCCTTGCGAGAAGTGCCGAATCAGTTAAAAATTCAGGATTCGTTTTATGAGACTTTACGTGATTTTATGAAATAAAGACTAACAAACATTAGTTAATGAGATTTGAATTTAAAATGCCCAAACTGGGTGAGAGTATTACTGAAGCTGCCATTATTAAATGGTATAAAAA
>CAYZKX010000057.1:0-10858 GCA_964479055.1 uncultured Flavobacteriaceae bacterium | reverse complement strand
AGAACGAATAGTACGTACCTGATGCTATGTACATCAACAATAAGAATGGTACTTTTACTGACAAAATAAAAAACACTACCAATCCAGTTTCATTTTATCGAATGGGACTTGATATTGCTGATATTAATGATGATCAATTGACCGATATTTTTGTCGTAGACATGGCTTCCAATGATCATATTCGCTCTAAAACGTTAATGGCCTCAATGGATGTTAATCGGTTCAACATGTTAATTGATGACCTTCAATTGCAGCATCAGTACATGTTCAATTCACTACAATTGAATTTGGGTAATGATCACTATCATAATATCGCAGCTTTAAGTGGAACTGCTAAAACTGATTGGAGTTGGGCGGCGTTAGTGCTAGACACTAACCATGATACCAACGAGGATATTTATGTAACCAATGGTTACAGACGATATGCATTGGACAACGACTCTAAAATGAAAGTAGTTCAAGCGCGTCAACAATACAGAGGTAATGTACCTCTAGCAGTTAAAGAGGAAATATATAATAATCTTCCTTCTGAACGATTACCTAATATTTTATACCAAAACAAAGGTGATCTTAAATTTGAAAATGTTACTAACCTATCCGAATTGAACATTCCTTCATTTTCAAATGGAGCAGCGTATTCTGATTTAGACAATGATGGTGATCTGGATCTCGTAGTTAATAATTTGGATCATGAGGCTTTCCTTTTTAAAAATCTTGCAGCCGAAAATAGCGCAGGAAATTATTTAAAGGTTGTAACCAAAGGCGCATTATCAGAAGATTTTGCAAAAGTATCTATTTCTTTTAACGGTAAACAAAAATATAAAGAGGCTAAGCGTGTACGAGGATACTTGTCAGCCGTTGACAAAACTTTACATTTTGGATTGGGATATGTAAACAATATTGATACAGTAAAAGTGGTTTGGCCTAGCGGTAAATCACAGGAAGTATATAACATAAAGGCAAATACTACAATAACCTTCAATGAAACTGAAGCTGAAGATTTGGCACACAATGATACTCAGGATAAACACATGTTTTATAGAAGTCAAAAAGGAATTGACTTTAGTCATTCAGAAAACCAGTTCAATGATTTTCAAAAAGAAGTGTTATTGCCTTATAAACAATCTACCTTAGGCCCAAAAATTAGTCAGGCCGATGTGAATGGTGATGGTCTAGAAGATCTATTTGTTGGTGGCGCTTTTGGTCAATCTGCGCAATTGTACTTGAAAACAGCTAATGGTTACTCCAAAATTTCTAATCCCGATTTTGAAAAAGATGCCCAATATGAAGATATGGAAGCGCTATTTATAGATATTGATGGCGATCTAGACCAGGATCTTTATGTGGTAAGTGGCGGTAGTGAATTTAATGAACGATCACCGCAATTATCTGATCGCATTTATTTTAATGAAGGTAATGGTACATTCACCAAGGCAAACTATGAAGCATTAGAAAATTATACTATTAGCGGTGCGGCAGTTGAAAAAATAGACTCCGATAAATATGGTTATTATGATATAATTGCAGGTAACAGAATAGCTCCACAAAAATACCCGTTTCATGAGCCCTCAATTATTTATGAAAATGACAATGGTAATTTCACCAATGTAACTGGACATATTGCTCCAGAATTTGAAGATTTTGGAATGGTTAACAGTATTGTTGCTACTGATTTCAACGATGATGGCTGGCAGGATTTTATTGTTGTGGGTGAATGGACTCATATTGGTATGTTCTTAAATGATAACGGAAAATTCACGGATGTATCATCACAATTCAATTTGGATACAGAAAAAGGATGGTGGTTCAATATCACTGAGACCGATGTTAATAATGATGGAAAGAGAGATTACCTCATAGGGAACGTTGGAAACAATATTAAACTTAAGGCCACTAAGGAAAAACCTTTGCGCATTTATGCTGATGATTTTGATAACAATAACACTCATGATGTTGTGTTAAGCTATAAGTATAATGATGTATTTGTGCCTTTGCGTGGTAAGGAGTGTTCAACTCAACAAATGCCATTTATTTCAGAAAAAATTCCAACTTTTAACCAATTTGCGAATTCCAGTTTGGAAGACATTTATGGTCAAAAGATTACCACCGCATATTCCAGGGAGGCCAATCAATTCAAGTCAATCCTCTTACTGAATGACGGTAATGGTAATTTCACAATTAAAGAACTACCTAATATGGCGCAAACGCTTCCAATTTTGGATGCCGCTAATTTAGACTACAATAATGACGGCTTTCAAGATATTGTTGTGGTTGGAAATATTTATCAAACCGAAGTAGAGACACCGCGTCTGGACAATCCATTTGCACTTATCTTACAATCTAATGGTAAAGATGGTTACATGGTTATAGGACCTCAGGAGACCGGATTGTACATAAAAGGTGATGCAAAATCTGTTGTGGTGAATAGTCAAAATAATGCAACCTTAATTATTGTAGGCTGCAATAACAGTGAAGTTGAAGTATTTGAAGCGCAACCATCAATAAAATAATGAAAAAGAACACGCAAATCTACGGAATTCGTGCAGTTATCGAAGCCATAAATTCTGGGGAGACCATAGATAAGGTTTTTATTCAAAAAGGGCTTAGAAATGAATTATTTAATGAATTAGACCATTTATTGCGTGAACAATCCATTTCACAATCATTTGTCCCTATTGAAAAACTAAATAGGCTCACTCCTGGAAATCATCAAGGTGTTGTTGCTCAAATCGCACCCATTACCTTTCATGATCTAGAGACCTTGGTCATGCAAGTGTTTGAGTCTGGTAAAACACCGCTCTTTTTGTTACTGGATCAATTAAGCGATGTGCGAAATTTTGGAGCCATAATTAGAACTGCAGAGTGTACCGGTGTTGATGGCATAGTAATTCAAAAAAAAGGTGGTGCCCCAGTCAACGGCGATACCATCAAAACCAGTGCAGGAGCCGTATTTAATGTACCTATTTGTAAAATAGATCACATTAAGGATGCTATTTTTCATTTGCAAGCCTCTGGGATAAAAGTGGTTGCAGCTACAGAAAAAACAAACCTCAATTTATACGACATCTCATTTAAAGAACCTTGTGCTATTATCATGGGTTCAGAAGGAAGAGGCGTATCACCTTCCATATTAAAATTGGTCGATCATAAGGCGAAGTTACCCATGTATGGTAATATAGATTCTCTTAACGTATCTGTCGCTTGTGGTGCTTTTTTATATGAAGCAATTAGACAACGTCTTTAATTGTCTTTATTTCGTTTAATGGTATAAGTGATCTTCAATGGCCTGGGTTTTTGATCCATATCATCACTTTCTTCTTCTGGCATTTGTTCGATAAAATTACCATCCTTGTCGAATTGTTTCAAAAAAGGGTCATCATCTTCATCATAGCCTTCTTGCTCCCACTCATACTTCACCGGTTTGGCAATGGACTTTCTAAATACAAGTGCAAAGATCAATCCAGTGATCAAGCCTGACAAATGTCCTTCCCATGACATCCTATCTTTAATTGGAAAGACATACCATATCATACTGCCGTAGAGAAATACGACAAGTAATGATAAAGCGATCAATCTATAGTGTTTTGAGAATATACCTTTAAACAAGGTAAAACTCATTAAAACGTAGATCAATCCACTAGCACCAATATGGTTAGCTGGTCTCCCAATACACCAGGTAAGAAATCCTGAAATCAGGATACCATAAACAATAACCTTCCATGATATTTCTCGGTAAAAATAAAATAGTGCCGTTGACAATACGAATAATGGAATGGTATTGTGATACAGATGTTCAATATTACTATGTAAAAAGGGGCTCATAACCACTCCTCTTAATCCAACTAAGGTTCGTGGTTGAATACCCATACTTCGTAAATCAAATCCAAATCGGAATTCCAGCCAAAATACTATCCAAATGAGTAAAACAAATACAATTGGATAAGCAATTACGCTGGTAGAATATTTAAACTGATCCTGATCCATAGCATAAATATAACAAATAGCCTTCCACAAATTGGATAATGCTAAAATGACAGTCTTTGGTACGCTGAAATGAAATGCATTTAACAAGCATATTCACCCGAAAATATCTTAATTTTAAGCTATGAATGAACCATTAGCTGAACGGTTAAGGCCACAATCATTAGATGAATTTATAGGTCAGGAGCATCTTGTTGGAAAGAATGGTTCATTAAGTATACACATAAAACAAGGATTAATTCCCTCTATGATATTTTGGGGACCACCTGGTACAGGTAAAACCACTCTCGCGCAAATTATTGCACATACTTCCGAACGACCATTTTATACTTTAAGTGCTATCAACGCTGGTGTAAAAGACGTTAGGGATGTTATAGAAAAGGCCAAACAAAGCGGTGGATTATTCACCACCAAAAACCCAATCTTGTTTATTGACGAGATACACCGTTTTAGTAAATCGCAACAAGATTCGCTTTTACAAGCCGTTGAAAAAGGCTGGATCACATTGATTGGTGCTACAACCGAAAATCCAAGCTTTGAAGTTATTCCTGCCTTGCTATCAAGGTGTCAGGTCTATATCCTGAATTCTTTTGGTAAAAAGGACTTAGAATCCTTGTTGAAGAATAGTATTGTAAAAGATGACATTTTATCTAAAAAGCACATTAATATCGATGAAACTGAAGCCCTAATAAGACTTTCAGGAGGAGATGCTCGAAAATTACTCAACATATTCGAACTTATTGTCAATTCTGTGAATTCTAATAAAATTACGATCACCAATGATTTGGTCAATGAAAGAGTTCAGAATAATACGGTTCGTTATGACAAAACAGGTGAACAACATTACGATATAATATCGGCATTTATCAAATCTATTCGAGGAAGTGATCCCAATGCCGCTGTTTATTGGCTTGCCAGAATGGTTGAAGGTGGTGAGGATGTCAAATTTATTGCGCGAAGATTGTTAATTCTGGCTAGTGAAGATATTGGAAATGCCAACCCTAATGCTTTGGTATTAGCCAATAGTACATTCCAGGCTGTCTCTACCATAGGGTATCCTGAATCACGAATAATATTGAGTCAATGTGCTACCTATTTGGCCAGTTCGCCAAAAAGCAATGCTTCATATCTCGCCATCAAAAAGGCTCAACAAAAAGTAAAAGAGACTGGTGATCTCAGTGTTCCGCTATCGATCAGGAATGCGCCTACAAAATTAATGAAGGAATTGGGTTATGGTGATAAGTACCAATATGCTCATGATTACGAGAAGAATTTTGTAGATCATGAATTTTTACCTGATGAAATTCAAGCCACCAAATTTTACGATCCCGGAAATAATGTACGGGAAAATGCATTGAGAGAATACCTGAAAGCCCTTTGGAAAGACAAATACAACTATTGAGGTAAAAATTTCAAATTGAGTACAACGGGCTCATTATTTTTTGCCGATCTGTCGCTATATAACCATTTACCGTCCTCCTTGTAGATCATTGCATCTTCCCCTTTAACTAAAAACACATCATTTATTGATGTCTCTATCATGGTCATCACTGTTTTAGAATTATATGTTAACTCATAGCCATTATCGGTTTTTTTTGCAAAAAGTTGTCTAGGATCAGATTTGTATCTAGCTGCAACAGCACTGGCCTCTTCTACATTACTTGATTCCTCCAATGACTGCATTTCACTCACAGTTTCAACTTTTACAGGTGTTTTTTCAACAACTTCCTGAGGTGATGCATCCGCTTCCTGCATTGTAGCTTCTTCGGCTTCATATGATGTAACAACCTCATCTGACGTCACTTCAGTACTCGTTTTATCATCCTCTTTCTTGGGTTGGTACTTATAATTTATACTATTGAACGATTCAAAAGTTTTATGAATTGCAATGTTGTAGGCACGTTTGTGTTCTTTCTCTTTGGTTACGCCCTCTTCTGTTTGATAAACTACTTTACCTTCACAATTTCTTAGAAACACCGTTGCCTTTGTTCGCAACAACCCTGAAATTCTCACATCAGAATTCAATGCCAAACAAAAGTTAGAGCGCAAATCTTCAGGAATCGATTGACCTTCTACAACCACTTTAAAGCCTTGATCTTCAAATAAATACTTTACAATTCTATTCAAGTCATACTGATTAGGTTCAGCTTGAAAATGAAATTGCTTCTGTACAATGACATATTTATATTCATCAAGAACCGATTGCGAATAGATGGTTGTTGTTAAAATTGAAGTTATTAATAATAGTATGAATTTTGATTTCATTTTATCGAACAATATAATTTAAACCTAACTGCAAAGATACACTTTGTGCCTTAGCTAGATTACCATAATGCAACAAATTATCAGCAAGTAACGGTGTAAATGCCTTATCATAAATGCAATTTTTATTAAAAACGAATGAGAAACCTAGATATTAATATTAAAAGTAATTTTTTAATTGCATGAGTTTGGTTATCTGAGGAATATCATTCGACAGTTGCTCATTGTGATAATTAAAGCAAATTGCTTGCATGCCTACATTCAATGCTCCAAGAATATCAGCTTCATAATTATCGCCTATCATGACACTTTCTTGAGTAGTTGCTCTTGCCTTTTCAAGTGCATGTTCAAAAATTTTTGGATTCGGTTTTTTAACTCCAACCATTTCCGAATTGGTGACGGTATCAAAATAATGGTTAATATTAGCTTGATTTAGTTTACTGTGCTGTACTTCCTTGAACCCATTGGTAATGATATGAAGGTTGTATTGTTCATTTAAATACTCCAATACTTCGATAGCTCCATTAAATAAATGATTGAAGGTTGTTAAGTATTTAATATAATCGTCAGAAAGCTTATAAATGATACTAGGTTGTACCATGACATTAAGCTCATTAAATGCATCCTGAAGACGCTTATACCGCAATGAAGCTTTATCAATCTTTTCTTCACGGTATAATTTCCAATACTTCAAATTTATTGGAACATATACCTCTAGAAAAGCTTGTACATCAACATCGACTTCATGAATCTTCAAGATCTTATTAAAGGTCAATGCCGAATTCTTATCAAAATCCCACAAGGTGTGATCAAGGTCAAAAAAGATATGTGAAATAGATTTGTTTAACATTACATTACTTTAAGATCATTTTAAATAATTCTTTAAAACCAGACCAACGTTCTTCCTCACTAAAACAGTAATTGTGAAAAACAGGAACAAATGAACCATTCACTTGTTTGATTTGATTGATGATATGCTGGAGTTCTTCTTTTTTATCCAATAATGAATTGTGTTTAAGTAGCACATAGTCCATGACATGAAATGAATGTACCATTAAAGGTGTTTGAATTTCATAGTCAATATCGTAAAACAAAAAAGGTGTACATGTCCCAGCTCGAAATCCATTAGCATTAACATAACCCATGGTATAATCTTCGTTAATTTCAAGCTCAATAAGTTGTCTGTAACTATGAGGTAAATTCAATTTGGAAAACGAATTTCGTGACCTTTCTAGTACTGTATTGATCACCTTTTCCATATTTTTTTTCTCTGACTTCAATACAGAATCATCATTCAAAGCAAAAAACGATGCTTTTAAGCCAATTAAACAATAATCACTTACCGATTTGATCAAAGTCACAAACGGTTTTTTTGAAATATTGATGTTCTTATCAAAAGTTGAATAATCGCCAATCAAAAAGAACACCTTGAATTTATTTTTAAATTTCTTTTGTTCAGCAATTATCCAATCAAAGGTATTATAAGGGTCTGGTTTAAATCCTAAATTAACTAAAAACCTGTTATACAATCGTTTGAATTTTAGTTTACTGAGGTCGTTTAAAGTACCTCCAATACTCCGCATTAATCCCTTATGCTTGAAATAGAAAGCCATAGGCACATCAATTACGGGATTGACAGTGTACTTTCGATCATTAAAATTAAAATTTGAAAAGTGTGCTTTCAAAAGTCTTCGAAATTCAAATGCCCAAATATCTACAACTGGCTGATCTAGGAAACCATGTTTGAATGCCAAACTTTCTTTAGCGGTAAATCGTCCATAATCATCTTTTACATGAGGTAAATATTCTTCATAACGACTCAACATATAAAACGCGGCTGCGAATATATCAAATGGCAAACTGCTTTTATCGTCTGTTTTAAAAAAGCATTTAGTTTGTCCCCAGGATTGAACATTTATATCAATATCTGATAATCCTTGTTCAAATAATAACCCATGGCTTCTTATAAAAATTTCATTTCCCAAGGGTTTAATTGCGTATGACATTTTCATGCCTTTATGAGCAATGAAATCTTCAATTGTAGATGTAAATGAAACCGGTATATCCAATACCCTGGTACATATATGTTTAAATATGTATTTAAGTCGTGGTGAAATTCTATGAGTATAAACTAAAAGCATTTAAAGGATATTCGCGTCTGCAAAGCTAAAGTACGCTTTTTGAGTAATGATTAAATGATCAAGAACTTTTATATCCAAACTATGCGCAGCACTAGATAATTTTTGGGTTAATTGTTTATCGGCTTCACTTGGTTTAAGCGTACCTGATGGATGATTATGTACTAATATCAGTCCTGTAGCGCCAAATTCTAATGCGTGTCTAAGCACCAATCGTACATCAACCAACGTACCAGTAATACCGCCTTTACTCAATTGCGTTTTTTGAATAACGTTATTAGAATTATTTAAATACACGATCCAGAATTCTTCATGCTGAAGATCTCCTAAAACAGGCTGCATGAGTTCAAAAACAGAGGCGCTGGATGTAATTTTATTGTTACGAAGTGCTGTTTCTCCTCGCCGTCGCCTTCCCAATTCCAAAGCCGCAGCTATACTTATGGCCTTCGCTTCACCAATACCTTTAAATTTCATCAATTGCTTTAAGGACAGCTTTCCCAAAGCATTCAAATTATTATCGGTACTGGCAAGAATTCGCTTACTCAAATCCACGGCACTTTCACTTTTATTACCCGACCCAATTAGAATAGCAATGAGCTCGGCATCACTCAAGGACGATTGGCCCTTATCACGAAGTTTCTCACGTGGTTGATCATCAAG
Organism: uncultured Flavobacteriaceae bacterium; assembly: GCA_964479055.1. Taxonomy (GTDB): domain Bacteria; phylum Bacteroidota; class Bacteroidia; order Flavobacteriales; family Flavobacteriaceae; genus CAYZKX01. The sequence continues at coordinate 1,817 of CAYZKX010000057.1, read as the reverse complement.
AGACCAGTTTTTTATAGTAAAAGAAGATGGCTTTTTGGTCATTGTATAAATATAAATATTGTAAATTTCAGACACAATTAAATGTGCTACATATGAAGTCTATTTTTGATAGTGAAACCTATAAAGAGGTTAAAGCTAGATTAAACCAATTAAATGAAAACTCAGTTGCACATTGGGGTAAAATGAGTGTTGGTCAAATGACTTGGCATTGTCAAGGTCCATTTAATATTATGTTGGAGAAGAATGATTATGGTATGAAACCCAACTGGTTTGCTAAGGTATTCTTCAAAAAATCCCTGTATAATGATAAGCCATGGCGTAAAAATTTACCCACTGCTAAATTCTTAAAAGCTAAAGAATCTAAAGACTTTAATGCTGAAAAAAAGAAACTCGAAGTTTTAATAGATGAAGTTTTTTCACGACGTGAGCAGCAAGAATGGAACCCTCATCCTGGATTTGGTTATTTTACGCGTCAACAATGGGGTCAAATGCAATATAAACACTTAGATCATCATTTAACTCAATTTGGTGTATAGACTATGAAATATCCTCCACCACACCATCAAGAGCACGAAAAGCAAAATATGCTTAAAGTCATCAAAGCCTATCCATTGGCTACAGTGATTTCAGTCAAAGACAATGTGCCTTTAGTAACGCATATGCCATTGATCTATCGCGAATCTGATGGTAAACTCATTGGTCATATCGATATATATAATCCACAAACACCTTTAATGCGCGATGACAATGCGATAACTGTTATTTTTAATGGTCCTCAGTGCTACATCTCACCTACTGTTTATACCACAACCCAATTACCAACCTGGAATTATATTAAGGTACATTTAAAAGGTAATGTAAAAGCCATTGAGAGTAAAGAAGCACTAAAGGAATCACTAATTATCATGACCGAGTTTCTAGAACAACCTGAACATAAATATGTTCTAGAACCTGATAACCCAAGGATGGCTGGTAATTTGGATTATATTAAGATGTTTGAGATTACCATTTCTCAATGGGAAGGAAAATTTAAGCTTTCACAAGACAAGAAAAAAACTGATATAAAAAACGCGAGGGAAGAACTAATAAAAGCCAATCAACAAAGTATTGAACCTTTTTTAAATTCTGTATTTAGTCCATAGTATAATTAAAATATGAGTATATTATAGCTTGTCAATACCGGAATACTATTTTATACACTAACTTCATTATTTATGTTAATCCATCAAAATTCAATCGTAAAATTTATCAAAACTAGATTTTTAATTGTCTTTGTTCTCCTAATGAGTATTGAACTTTCTTTTTCGCAGACAGAGACTGAGGCAGATACCCTACAAATTATTGAGCCTATAGCCATACCTATAATAAAAGTTGTAGAGGAAATGGCCGATCTAAATGAAGATCTAAAAATAATGGAGAGGAGAGTTGAGATTGGTGAAGAATTTAAAAATATAGATTCTCTTTTTCCAATTTTCAAAGAAAATTTAACAGAGCAAAAAGTGTATGCACTTAACTTTATTAAAGCAAATCCTAATAAACTAAAAATAAATAATTATTACCAACAATGGTCAGACAATGAGAGTTATTTAAGTGGCTGGTTATCTACTATCAATTCATACGAAGAGCGAAACGCGAAAATTTCTGAAACCATTTCTTTTACAGAAAAAACGTGGGAGTTAACTTATGAAAACGCAAAAACCGAGTTGGTTCCAGAAGATCTACTATTAAGTATTGAAACGTCTCTAAATAGGATTAAAAGCGTAAAAAAAGATCTATATCTTAGTAATTATGAATATTTAAAACTTGAGTCTAAAATT
>CAYZKX010000056.1:8422-10979 GCA_964479055.1 uncultured Flavobacteriaceae bacterium | reverse complement strand
TGTTCATATTGGTAGTAAGAGCATTAGGTGAAGTTCTCAACACTTCTTGTCCTAACAAATTATAAACTGAAATAGCATCGATAGTATTTGCAGCATTTATAGTAAAGTTATCTTTTACTGGATTAGGATAGTACTCAAAAGCTTGTAATGCATTATCCTCAACTCCTAAGGTTGGTCCTGAGATAGTGATAGTCCAAGAATCTAATGTACCCAAATCACCACCTGCATTATCAGTAATGTTAAGCGTCCAATCTCCAGTAGCATTAACACCATCAAACACAGCTGCTAACGAAACAGAAGTTCCAGCATCATCTGATTGTGCTAAGTAAGGACCAGCGTCGATTGCAGGTAAATTACTACAAACAGCTTCAGTAGTAGTCGCTCCTGAGTCGCTAAAGGTTGTATCCATATCATCTCCTGAGCATCCAAACGTTGTAGCTGGGACACCTGGTCTAACCATTAAGGTAGTACTTGCAGCTCCACCAGGAGATTCAAGAGTTAAAATTAAATCACCAACCCATGTATGTGAGATTTGAACATCAACCACTACATCTGTAACAGTACCAGTGGTAGCACCGATGGTAATGGTATCATCAAGATCTAGTCCATCAGTTGGAAAGTCATCAGGAATCGCAGCTCCTGGAGAACTTGTTCCCATAACTTGAGCATTACCTACAAGGGTAAATGCACAGAAAACAAAAAGTAATAAAGTAATTTTTTTCATGTAGAGTTTGTTTAAGTTAAATTTCTAATAATTGGAATTAATGTTAAAAATAATTTTTCTTCGGTTATATATTATAATATATAAGAGCTAATCGATGAAATACATATTTTATCGATGAAATACAGCATATGTTTTTGAATTTGCAGCTAATTCTTGTAAGTAACGTTTTACTTGTCAACGAATTGCTCCATAACAGCATCGCTTACTCCCATGTTGCTAAATCCGCCATCATTAAATAAATTCTGTAATGTCACTTTTTTGGTCAGATCACTAAACAAGGTAATTGTGTAATTAGCACAGTCTAAAGCAGTTGCATTTCCTAAAGGAGACATTTTTTCGGCGTAGGCAATAAAACCATCAAATCCTTTGACACCTTGTCCCGCTGTTGTTGGTGTTGGAGACTGTGAAATGGTATTTACACGTACATTTTTATCACGACCAAAAAAGTAGCCAAAACTTCTGGCTATGCTTTCTAAATAAGCCTTATTATCGGCCATATCATTGTAATCCGGAAAAACACGCTGAGCAGCCATATAGGTCAATGCTACAATACTGCCCCATTCGTTCATGGCATCGGCTTGATAAAGAGATTGCATCACCTTATGAAAGGACATAGCTGAGACGTCTGTTCCTTTTTGAGTCCAGTCGTATTTTTGATCGGTATAATGTCTGCCCTTTCTTACATTGACAGACATGCCTATTGAATGCAGTACAAAATCCAATTTACCTCCCAATATCTCCATAGACTTTGACACGAGATTATCTAGATCCTCCATTGAAGTGGCATCAGCAGGAATAATTTCAGATCCCGTTTTTTCAGCAAGGTCATTAATTTGCCCCATTCGCATGGCAATAGGAGCATTGGTTAACACAAATTTCGCACCCTCTTCATGTGCTCTTTCGGCAGTGATCCAAGCAATAGAATTAGGGTCTAAGGCTCCGAAAATAATTCCCTTTTTTCCTTTTAGTAAATTGTATGACATGATTTTCTTGTTTGTTAAATTTTAGTTGATTCGACCCCCCAAATATACACTAATTCAATAATTGTTTAGCATGTGCAATAGCTGATGAGGACGCTTTTTTACCTTCAAGCATTTCTGCAATTTCTGCAATGCGTTGATCAACATTCAGTTTTAAAAGTTGTGTTCTTGTTTTATTTTCAATTTCTGATTTATAAACTTTGAAATGTTGTGCACCTTTAGCGGCTATTTGCGGAAGATGTGTAATGACGAAGACTTGCATTTGTTTTCCCATCACAAACATCATTTCTCCCATCTTCTTTGAAACTTCACCAGAAACTCCAGAATCAATTTCATCAAAAATAATTGTTGGCAACCTATCATACTCAGCCAGAATAGACTTAATGGTTAGCATAATTCGAGAAAGTTCGCCTCCTGAGGCCACCTTTTTAAGGGTACTCATTCTATCTCCTTTGTTTGCTGTAAAGAGCAATTCTAAATGATCAAACCCATTTTGATAATAATCCTTTGTAGCTGTCAAGTTAAAATTGAACTTTGCATTAGGCATTCCCAATTCCCCTAAACTCTTTTCAAGGTGATCAACAAGCTTTGGAATCATCAATAGTCTTTTATCATGCAATTTCTTACATAAAGCAGTTAACTTTTGGTTTAAGGCTACACCTTCATTTTCCAACTCAAGAATACGGTCATCTATGGTCTCAAAAACAGTAACTTTTTTCTCTAATTCCAATTTAATAGCAATTAGTTCATCGACATCTTGAGCGCTATGTTTTAAAAGTAAGTTTTGAATGGCGCTTAATTTACTGTTGATCTCCAATAAACGTTCAGGATCAGCATCAATACTATCCTTTGT
>CAYZKX010000056.1:6648-8322 GCA_964479055.1 uncultured Flavobacteriaceae bacterium | reverse complement strand
CCAATTCATTCACTAAAAAGGCATTGTAATCCTGTTCTTTAATGGCCTCCGATTTTTGCAATTTTAATTCACTTATTGTCTTATTCAATTCTTTGTAAACATGCAGCTTTTGTTGATATTCATTCAACAGTTCCTGATTATTAGCCATGGCATCTAAAACTTTAATCTGAAAAGTGTTTTCAGTTAATTCTTGATTCTGATGTTGTGAATGCACATCTATTAGATGTTTACCAAGGTTTTCTAAGGCCCCAAGATTGACAGGTGAATCATTAATAAAAGCACGAGACTTACCTGAAGGTAAGATCTCTCTTCTCAATATAGTATCAGATTCGTAATCAATTGAGAGCGCTGTGAAAATGGAATTCAAATTATAAGTATCGATAGTAAAAACAGCCTCTACAATACACTTTTTATCTCTGTTTTTTATGCTAGAAAGATCAGCTCTGCGACCTAGAATCAAGGATAGTGCCCCAAGAAGAATGGACTTTCCTGCACCAGTTTCACCTGTAATAATAGTTAAACCTTCATCAAAATCAACATGAATATCGTCGATCAAGGCATAATTCTTTATTAGAAGTGATTTTAACAATGTGAAATTTAATTACAAGAATAATACCCTAAAGTTAGGGTTTAGAATTGGAAGGAACAAGACAAATTAGTAGGTTATATTACGCCATTTTGCTGAATGCATTGGCGCTATTTTTTGTAAGGTGTCTACCATGTCAACAATATCAACACTAGGTCCTCCGGTAAATATATCTTCTATTTCTTCTGATTTGGCATCAAAAAATACGCGAAGCACAAACGAATTAGGACGCCTTCGGTTCATGACTTCAAATTGCATTAGGGTTTCTGCTATGGCTTCTTTACCACTTTTGACATCGGTATTCATAATATCTAAACCTCTTCTGTGATAGTCATACATGACCGATCTGAATTCTTTATAGGTTGGAGACAATACATTATCAATTAATGCGCTGCGCGTACGCGATCCTCCACGAGGTGGTTCCCATCCACTAGCATTGTTTTGTTGTGAATATCCTACTATGGTTCGAGCTTGTTGAAAGTAAGGATCACCGCCGTTAGGTTCAAAAGTATCCGCATCTAAACCCAAAATCATATAGATGTGGAAGGTAAGTACCGAAATAAGATTAGATTGAAATTGCTCCGCACTATAATTCAAATTCTGAAATTCAACATATCTGAAATTGAAATCGGTATCATTGAAATTATAAATCGGTGTACTATAAGTCGAGTTGAATACAGGACGTGAAGCAGAAATTTGTATAGAACCATTAAATTGATCACCACTATAGGTATTGATGATAATTACCATTGAACATTCTATACGTTCTTCAGGTGAATAATTCTTCTGTGTCCATTTGGTATTATTAACAAATTCACCCAATTGTCGTTCAAGCGTTCTAAAAACCTGCACGTTTTCATTACCGGTTAATTTAGATTCTACAACAAGATTGCAATTCAGTTCTTGATTTTGTCCAGTTGCGAACAATCCAAGTATTAAGGCGAAGACAAGTAAATAATTACGCATGTGATAAAATTAATATTTCGTTCATGATATCCTGGGCCACTTCAGATTTCGATTTCAATTCAAATTCCTTAGCATTTTCATTCTTATCTATAATTGTAACTTTATTGGTTGCACCTCCAAAT
>CAYZKX010000056.1:0-6638 GCA_964479055.1 uncultured Flavobacteriaceae bacterium | reverse complement strand
ATCCTAAAATATCTTGAGTTTTTTCCAGTTCTAAAGTTAACGAATTCTCGCTCTTCTTTATTTTCTGATCTTCAACAATTTTTGGTCTGTAATCTGCCACCGCGGCTGAGAAAATAGCAATATCTACATCGTCAAAATATTTGTGAACCGCATTATACATTTCCTGAGCGCTCGTTACGCCCATGACTTGAATCAATGCATGATCGGTATGTTGATGGGTAGGTCCAGTTATTAATATCACATGAGCGCCAAGATTAGCCGCTTCATTGGCAATTTCAAAACCCATTTTTCCACTCGAGTGATTCCCAATAAACCGCACAGGATCTATAGCTTCATAAGTTGGCCCAGCAGTAATTAATATACGTTTAGAATGCAAAGGCAGTTTATCTAAAATATCATTTTCAATAAATGCAACGATCTCCTCAGGCTCAGCCATTCTACCTTCCCCATACAAACCACTAGCCAACTCCCCTGTTCCGGAAGGGATCATAACATTTCCAAAGCTTTCCAATTTCTTGAACGATGTTTTAGTTGTTTCATGCTTGTACATATCCAAGTCCATAGCCGGAGCAAAATAAACAGGACATTTAGCCGAAAGATATGTGGCCAGTAACATATTGTCACTATTTCCAGTGGCCATTTTAGATAATGTATTAGCTGTTGCGGGAGCAATCAAAAATAGATCGGCCCAAAGTCCTAGCTCAACGTGATTATTCCAAACATCATTTTCGTCCTCATCATTGGTGAATGAAGATATCACCGGGTTTTTGGACAGTGTAGACAGTGTTAATGGTGTAATGAAGTCCTTTGCTGCAGGTGTCATGACAACTCGAACCTGGGCTCCAGCCTTAATAAAGAGTCTTACTAAAGCGGCAGTTTTGTACGCGGCGATACCAGCGGTAATGCCTAATAGAATTTTTTTGCCACGTAAAACAGACATCCTTATTTATTCTTGAGTATCTTCTTCAGTATTTCTGTAGTAGATATTTTCTTTCAGCCATTCTTGGATCGCTATGGCATGAGGTTTTGGTAAACGCTCATAGAATTTAGAAACTTCAATCTGCTCCTTGTTTTCAAAAATTTCTTCCAAGCTGTCATTATAAGTAGCGAATTCTTCTAATTTTTCAATTAGTTCTTTACGCATTTCAGTATTGATCTGCTCTGCACGACGTGATATAATTGAGATCGCCTCATAGATATTATCCGTTGGCGTATCGATCTCATTTCTATTATACGTTTCAGTATTTACTGGTGCGTTAACTTTTTTAAAGTCCATTGTTTTTATAATTAACTTTTAGTGTTATAATTCTGTAATAATTCTGTCAATTCTTCATACATCTCCAAAGCATCTTCTGCATATTTTGTTTGAGGAAAAGCGCGCAAAAGATTGTTGTAATATTCAATCGCTATATTTAATCGATCTTCCATTTTACGGTCTACACTGTTGATTGCTAACTGGTAGGCCGAATCAAACTTATAATAAAAGGCATCCTCTCTAAAAGAACTACCAGGGTATTCCAATAAAAATTTATCAAAAGCAGATATTGCTGCCTGAAAATCTCTGGTATACGGCGTGGTTTTGTTATACTGATAGGCGATTTCGTAGGCCTTTTTTTCCAATTTATAATCCAATTCTCTTACCAAGGCATTGGCTTCAACTGAATATTCTGAATCTGGATAAGTATTAATGAAGTTCTGTAACTTACTTAATGCTTCTACCGTTTCTTTTTGTTCCTTAGAATAAAGAGGTGATAAGAAGTAATAGCTCTTCGCACCTAAAAAAGCTGCTTCTACTACTTTTTCACTTTCTGGATACGCGGTAACAAAACGTTCAAACTGGTAGTTAGCCGTATAGTAGTCCCGGGTTTCATAAAAAGTATTCGCATACATATACATTAACCGTTGTGCTTGTGGCTTACCGCGATACTTAGGCACAATTTGCACAAATAATTTATTGGCCTTGTTAAACTTTCCTTCTTTATACTTTTCCTCTCCTACTTTATATTTAAGAGTCACATCGGTAGATTTCAATGCTTTTTGATATTCGCTACAAGAGCTTAATACTGTAGCAATCAATAATATGTATAGAAGTTTTTTCATAATTTTTAACAGCATGCAAAAGTAAGTATTAATAATGTATTTTAAAAACAAATAATAAACACGAATGTACCATCATTTTTGATGTTTACGAGATTATTGGGTTTAATTTAACTATTTAACATTCGCATAGATTCTAAGATCTTTGTTTTAAGTTTGTTTGTTGCACATACAAGAGGTAATCTAACATCGCAGCTGCATAATTCTAATACTTCAAGTACTGCTTTAATACCCGCAGGATTACCTTCTTCAAAAATTAAGTCGATGAGTGTTGAATGATCATAATGTAAGCTATAAGCATCATTAGCACGACCTTCTAATCCTAAACGGATCATTTGTGAGAATGCCTTTGGAAACCCCTGCCCTATTACAGAAATTACTCCAGAGCCACCTGCCAGTGTCATTGGTAATGCCAACATATCATCACCTGATATGACATTAAAATCACTAGGTTTTTCTTTGATTAAAGTCATGGCCTGCGTTAAGCTTCCTGCGGCCTCTTTAATGGCAATAATATTAGGGAAGTTGTTCGCAAGCTTTAGAACTGTTTCAGGCAACATATTGCTGGCCGTTCTACTCGGAACATTATAAAGAATTACAGGAATAGTTGACGCCTCTGCCACGGCCTTAAAATGTTGATAAATACCTTCTTGTGTAGGTCGGTTATAGTACGGAGATACAGATAGGACAGCTGCAAATGGTGATAAATTGGTGGTTTTTAAAGTTGTAATAACTTCCTGAGTATTGTTACCACCAACACCCAAAACCAAAGGCAAACGGTTCTTATTGGCACTAATAACCGTATTGATTACATCTCCTTTTTCCTGCTTCGACAGCGTGGCACTTTCGGCAGTTGTACCAAGAATTACCAGATATTCAATGTTGTTATCAATATTGAATTCCACAATACGTCTTAAAGCTGCATGATCAACGGATAAGTCTGATTTAAAAGGTGTTACCAAAGCAACTCCTGTTCCAATAAGTTTACTCATTTAAATTTTGTTGAGTCGTTTTAAATACTTTACTAGTTCTTTATGAAACACATCAATATGTTGAGGATCTATATTCAAGATAAAATCATATAAACGTTCATCAGTATTGGAAATTCCTATTTTGAAATTGGCCTTTGATTTTGCTGTTATCAAATTTAGCTCAATATGATCTTCTTTATAATAAGAGATTAAGGCATCAAAATTGGCATTCATAAATTGTTCCAAATCGATATTGGTGATTTTACCATTCCAACCAAAGTTCTTTGTACAAAAAAAACTGTCCCAACTATTTGGTGCATTTTCTTCACTATCTATAAATGCAATAAACTTGATCCGGTTATCTTTTAATCCAATGTCCTTAAAAATTAAACGCAATTGGTCGTAGTTATTGTATTCATCATAATTTAAAATAATACCTACCGATTCAATTTTTTTAGCACGAATACTTGATCGTGGCGCAAGTAGTACACTGTTATAATATTTTTGAATAGATTTTTCCTTGAATCGCTTTAAAAACATTTATATTTATGTGTTCATACAAATGTACTAAACAACATATAAATTACTGAATTCAATCTATGAGATATTACACGATTTATAAACATTTTGTTATGCTGTTCATAGCCAGTCTTTTTGTGGGCTGTCAACAAAATAAAACGCTTAATCGCATCGAAGGACAGCGTATCGAAATCAATGATTCCTTGGCTACAGATTCCACAATTGAAGATTTTGTTAAACCATACAGAGAACGCGTAAATAGCGATCTTGATAGTGTATTGGCCTATGCGGTAGATACGTATTCAAAAACAGACGGTGAATTAAATACGGCCATTGGAAATTTTATGGCGGACATCATTTTAGAACAAGGGAATCCAATCTATTCTTCTAGAACTGGAAATGCAATTGATTTTGTGTTGTTGAATCATGGTGGGATAAGAGCCATAATTTCTAAAGGTGATGTTACTATTAGAACGGCTTATGAGGTTATGCCTTTTGAGAACAGTATAGTGGTGTTAGAAATGCCAGGACAGTTAATTATGGATGAACTAATTCCGTATTTGATCAATGCCAAGCGAGCACATCCAATCTCCAATTTGCAATTGCATATAGATGCGGACTCCAACATTAAAAATGTTGCCGTTGGCGGACAACCAATTGATCCAAACAGGGTATATCATGTGGCTACCAGTGACTACCTCTATTTTGGTGGAGACCGCATGCATTTTTTTAAAAAAGGAGATAGTTTGCATGTACTCGATTACAAAATCAGAAATGCGCTCATTGATAACTTTATCAAAATAGATACTCTGAATCCCGTAATAGATGACCGCTTTATAATTATAGAATGATTTTATGAAACGACGTAAATTTATACAACAAACCGCAGCAACTTCGGCGTTATTAGCCTTTGGAAGTACCGTTTTACCAGCCTTTAAAAACCCAAAGGATGCTAAAAAAATTACAATTCTTCATACCAATGATGTACACAGTCACATCGATCCATTTGGACCAGATGACGGCAGAAACGCTAATAAAGGAGGTGTTGCCAGAAGAGCAGTTCTAATTAATCAAATACGTCAAGATAATCCTAATACCATTTTGCTTGATGCTGGAGATATTTTTCAAGGGACACCGTATTTTAATTATTATGGCGGAGAACTTGAATTTAAACTTATGAGTATGCTCAACTATGATTTGGCAACCATTGGTAATCATGATTTCGACAATGGTATTGATGGGTTGTTTGCTCAATTACCACATGCTAAATTTGATTTTGTATCTGCCAATTATGACTTTAGCAATACCGTTTTGGATACCCATGTCAAACCGTATAAGATTTTAGTGAAAGATGGCATTAAAATTGGTGTCTTTGGTCTCGGTATAGAACTTGATGGTCTTGTGATCAAAGATCTTTACAAAGAGACCGTGTATCTCAACCCTATTGAAATTGCTCAAGATATGAGCTACAAATTGAAGGAAGTAGAACAATGTGATCTCGTAATTTGCCTATCTCATTTGGGCTACAACTATAAAAATAATCCCAATAAAGTGAGCGATTTGACCATTGCCAGAACAACCAAAAATATTGATCTTATCATTGGTGGTCACACCCACACATTTTTACCAAAACCAACGATCGAGAAAAATCTGGATGGCCAGAATGTACTTGTAAATCAAGTGGGTTGCTATGGTCTATATTTGGGTAAGGTTGATTTTTATTTTACCGATGATAAAAGCACAGAAGGCAAAGGCACAACGATAATTGTTTAAATTAATTTGAAAGTATTACTAACAAAACCGTCTAAGTAAGAAATCAAATTAAAGTACAAATGAAAAGAAAACATTTATTTTTCCTTCTACGCCTTGTTGTTGCTGTGATCTTAATTCAAACATTACGATTTAAATTTACTGCCCACCCTGATAGTGTTTATATTTTTGAAACTGTAGGGATGGAACCCTATGGTAGAATCGCAATTGGTGTGCTTGAACTTATTGCTGGAATTCTATTACTTATTCCGCAGACGGTTTGGGCTGGTGCACTATTGGCAGCTGGACTGATGTCAGGTGCAATTATGATGCACTTAACACAGTTAGGTATTGAGGTTAATGGAGATGGTGGTGTATTGTTTACAACTGCAGTTGTGACATTCACACTTTCATTTATAATCCTATTTTTTTACAGAAAAGATATTCCAATAATTGGAAGTAAATTTTAAGAAGCTTCTGCCTTTTTAATGACCTCAGGTTTATCAACACTATAGACCTTTGGAACATTATGGTACAACCAATTTTGAATGTAGAATAAAAAGAAAGCTACTACCAATAAAAGACAATAAGCCACCTTGAGGATATAAATTTCTGAAACATAGTAATAGGCCACTTGGATCACTTCAGAAAATACAATACAAATAGAGCCAATCAATAGGTGCATGGCCTTCCTCGAATCTTTATTTAAATAGTTGATTACGGCTACAGTTAATAATAACATAATGGCAGTGTTGTACGCTAATTCCATAGCATAATCATAAATGCTATTTAAGTTCACACTTTTAAATGCAATATCAGCAACTAATACTACAGCATATATATCCAGTGCCAATAGAATTACAATATGTGCCGAAAATTGTTTGAATACACGATTAAAATCGAATAGTCTTAAAATATAAAGGATTAACGAAACATAAGCAGCTATGTATAAAGTATTGCAGCCATAATACATAACATCATCCATGATATTGTAATAAGGGAGGTAGTAGTATAACACACCTAAAAGTTCTCCTAATGAAAACAAAAACAAAAAATAAAAGAAATGTCCTCGTCTCCTATTAGTTCTAGTACAATAAAGTACTGTAACCAATGGCACTATAATAGGGCGAATAAAATCTGCTATGGTATCTTGTTTAAATACTCTGAAACCAATAAATGCGATGGTTAGCCCTAATATTATTCCTATTAATAACTTAGTTTTTTGCATTAATTAATCCCTTAATTGAAACAAATATATTATAAAAAAATTAAATTAATCGATAAAAATGTGCATTTTATCGA
>CAYZKX010000055.1:0-11023 GCA_964479055.1 uncultured Flavobacteriaceae bacterium | reverse complement strand
ACTCGTGACCTCCGGGTTATGAATCCGACGCTCTAACCAACTGAGCTACCTCGCCATTTAAGGCTGCAAATATATAAACAAAATATGTCTAGACAAACCCCTTAAACACAAAATAATTTTTAGAATTATACTTTAAAACTAAATAATTAATACATATATTACCAAACTAATATTTCAACGTACATGAGTCAAAAAATAAAATATGAATTAGAATTCCCTATTCATGCTTCACCGCAATTGTTGTATCAATATTTATCTACCCCTTCTGGCTTATCAGAATGGTTTGCTGATAATGTAAATTCAAGAGGTGAATTATTTACTTTTATTTGGGATGACAGTGAAGAACAAGCCAAAATGCTTACCAAAAAAAGCAGCGAGCGTATAAAATTTAGATGGTTGACCGATGATGATGATAGTGGCTATTACTTTGAAATTCGTATTCAGGTAGATGATATAACTAAAGATGTATCGTTAATAGTAACGGATCACGCTGAAGAGGATGAAGTTGAGGAGGCCAAAATGCTCTGGGAAAATCAAATTAGTGACCTTAAACAAGTATTGGGATCGGCATAAACTCATAGCAATTGAAAAGATCATATCCCTTTCTTCTTCTTAGAGTGGGATTTTTTTATGATTAATTTAAACGGAAATATAGTCAGTCACAAGGAAGCCCACTTGGAGATATCCAATAGAGGCTTCACTCATGGTGATGCCGTATTTGAAACCATAAGAATGGTCAACGGCAGTCTATTGTTTTATGAAGATCATTACTTTAGATTAATGGCTGCCATGCGCATTTTACGTATGGAAATTCCAATGCAATTCACTCCTGAGTTTATTGAAAGTGAAATTATAAGAACGGTTGAAGGTCACCAATTGGGAATAAACAATGGACTGGTTACACTATACGTAAATAGAAAGGAGTATCAGGAGAATGCAACAACTGAAGTTGAATATTTGATACGTGTAAGTCCAGCAGATCTTGTAGACTATCCATTTTACAATTCGCCGTACCAAATTGAATTATATAAAGATCACTATGTGGCACCTAATTTATTGTCTACCGTGAACACTAACAATAAAGCATTACATGTATTGGGTCATATTTTTGCATCTGAGAATGACTATGATAATTGTTTGCTCTTGAACACCGCTAAAAATGTGGTACAAGCATTAGATTCAAATCTATTTCTGGTTGTTGCAAACAAAATTAAAACGCCACCATTGGCTGACGGCTGCATTAACGGAATAATAAGAAAAAAAATAATTGAGTTGGCTAATGTAAGTTCTGAATTTGAAATTGAAGAAGCTTCAATTTCACCATTTGAATTACAACGTGCAGACGAATTGTTTTTAACGAATATCGAAATTGGCATTAGACCCATTAGTCAATACCGGAAAAAGACCTATGACTATGAAAAATCAAGGCAATTGCTTGATGCGTTAAATCGAGTAATTAATGTCTAGTTATATGTTGGATCTTCTGGAGCATTAGACCAAATACTGTAGGCGCCTCCTAATTCCAACATTTTTTCTTTCCAAAAAGTGTCGTCAATTTTTTTAATGATGCTTTTCTTGTAAATATTTTGAGACAAGATCCAGCTGTTTGATTCCAATTCAGTTTCCAGTTGATTGGCATTCCATCCTGAGTACCCCAAAAAGAACCTGATATCATCCTCGCTAATTGATTGCTTATTAACAAGCTCAACAACGGCTTTGAAATCGCCACCCCAAAAAACACCATCTGCAATTTCGATACTGTTTGGAATGAGAGCTGGTGCAGTATGAATAAAATATAAATTATCCTGTTCTACAGGACCTCCATTATAGACTTTAAATGGATGATCCATTTCTGGTAACAGATCAGTTAGTTTATACGAGAGTGGTTTATTAAGGATAAATCCAACCGTGCCTTCTTCACTATACTCTGCCAGTAGTATCACAGACCTGTTAAACGAAACATCACCTAGTATCGAGGGCTCGGCAATTAGAAGATTTCCTTTTTCTGGTTTTGTGTTTACCATACACAGCTATTTGTTTTAAATCTATAACTAATTTATTTAAAATGCAACAAAATAGTGGACACAAAAAAAGGTTTGTAAAAACAAACCTTTTTTATAAGATAAATTTTATCTAAAATTAGTTAATAGCATTACTTAAATCAGATCCTGCTTTAAACTTAACTACATTTTTAGCTTTAATTTTAATAGTGGCTCCAGTTTGAGGATTTCTTCCATCTCTTGCAGCTCTTCTAGAAACTGACCAAGAACCAAATCCTACTAAAGAAACTCTATTTCCTTTTTGTAATGATCCTTCTATATCAATTAGTAAAGAGTCTAAAGCTTTCTTAGCAGCAGCTTTAGTAATTCCAGCATTTTCTGCCATTCCATTAATTAAATCTGTTTTGTTCATAAAATTTAAATTTTAATTGTTACTAATTTGGGTTAACATTGTTGTTAAAACCTCTACAAAATTAGCTGTATATTCCATTCACGCAAGTAATAGCAAGGGAAATGAGGATTTTTGTTGATAACTTCAAGCAATTGTTAATAAAGGATATCAAAGTTGATTGATATTTTGTAAATGCAACGATAACAAGGGTTTAGAGCATTTTGGCATCATTTTGAAATTTGAATCCGTTAAGCAGGGATTTGATGTCCATTTTACGCTTGCCTGCCAACTGTAATTCCAGCAACAAAACATAGCCACCTGACACCGCGACTTTGACTTCATGTTTAGAACATAAAATTGTTCCAACTTCTAAATTATGTTCTGTCAACTCCACCGTACTTTTATAGATCTTGAGCGTTTCTACTTCACCACCATTGTTTAGTTCGCACCATGCCCCTGGATACGGACTCAATCCTCTTATTTTGTTATGTATGTTATATATGGTGTCATTCCAATCGATCTTACAATTGGCTTTGGTGAGCTTATGTGCCGTTTTTAATGATCCTAAATCCCTTTGAGGTTCTCTTTTGACTTCTCCATTCTTAATAAGTTCAACAGTTTTTATGACTACCGCACTGCCTAAAAACATTAACTTATCATGCAGTTGTCCTGCATTTTCAGTAGTTGAAATTTCAATTTCTTCTTGAAGAATAAGTTCACCTGTATCTATTTTCTCATCGATGAAGAATGTAGTAACGCCAGTTTTTTGTTCGCCATTGATGATCGCCCAGTTTATAGGTGCAGCGCCACGATATTCAGGAAGTAATGACGCATGAAGATTAAAGGTCCCATGTTCTGGCATTTGCCAAACCACTTGAGGTAACATTCTAAACGCTACCACAACTTGTAGGTTGCCGTCAAGAGCTTCTAATGCCTGAAGAAAAGTTTCGTTCTTTAAATTAGTTGGTTGTAAAATAGGGAGGCCTTGTTTTAAAGCAAACTGTTTCACAGCCGATTCACTCAATTTTTGACCTCTCCCTGAAGGTCTGTCGGGAGCTGTAACCACACCTACAATATTATAGTTCTGAGCGACTAATGCATCGAGTATATTAACCGCAAATTGTGGAGTCCCCATAAATATTATGCGCAAATCTTTATTCATCTTCTAGTGATCGGTATGTATTTGATTCAGTGATCTCAATTTTATTGTTCTCTAATAATGATTTTAAGCTACTGGTGACCAATTGTTCTTCAATACCAGTATGTTGGGCAATGGCTCTGGAAGTCATGGTCTTTTGACGTAGGACATTAAGTATCTCAAAGTAAGCAGCCTTTTCCATATCCATAGACGGTCTTGATCTTTTGGAAATACAAACCGAGCAGATACCACAATTCGTCACCTGCGATTCACCAAAATAGGTGAGTAGCTGTTTGTTTTTACAAACCGTATCGTTATTAGAATATTCTAACATTGCATTTACTTGATCATGTTTCAATTTGTGCTGTTGTTCAATAGTTTTGGCTATTCTGTTTATGGTCAGGTCATCCTCACGAGGTTCTAAAAATGTGATCTGAGCATCAGTAGATCGTGGTCGTAATGTGATCAATTCCTTTTTAACAAGATGCTTTAATACTTCAATAACCTTATCCTCTTCAGTAGAAGCTTTATCAGCTATGAGCACAGTATTAACAGCTACTTCGTGATCAAAAACACCACCATAAGTTCTAAGTACAGACTTGACTATAAGCGCATGATCGGGATAAGAATTTATATATTCAAACAGAGCATCGCTAGCCACCAAGACTTGAACCATGGCGTTTTTATTGAATAATGTAGAAAGACTTATTATACTTGTGCGATCTAAAAGTTGAAGGGCATTAAACGTCTTGAGCGTATTGAACGCATATTTTTTACAGAATTCGGCAAAATTAAAGTCGTGTGTGGTTGCTTCACCTTCACCATATGATATTTGAAAGTAATTACTTAATTTTCGGTAAACTTCTTTAACTTCTTTAACTGTTGGCAATACACTCAGGAATTGCCGTTGCACCAAAGCATCATCATCTTCGTTCTTTAGCAAAATGGCATAAGCTTTTTGTTGATCACGACCTGCACGACCGGCTTCTTGAAAATAACTTTCAATACTTTCAGGTAAATTAATATGGATAACGGTTCTTACATCCGATTTATCTATCCCCATTCCAAAGGCATTGGTCGCTACCATGACCTGAGCACTATTATTTTTCCACTTACGGAATTGTTCTTCTTTTTGATCGGCCGTGAGTCCACCATGATAATATACTGATGTAAAACCTTGTTGTTCCAAATGCTGAGAAATGGATACCGTTTGTTTTCTACTTCTCACATAGATAATTGAAGAACCTGGATTTTTAGCTAAGATCGTGCTTATTCTATACAGCTTATCTTCTGCACTAAAAACCATATACGCTAAATTATCACGATGAAAAGACTGCTTAAAAATCTTACCATCAATAAAATCGAGTGCATTAATAGTGTCATCTACCACTTTCTCAGTTGCTGAAGCAGTTAAGGCAATAATATTGACCGAAGGGTGCAATTCTCTTAGCATTGGAATGTGCTTATAAGCTGGTCTAAAATCGTTGCCCCATTGGCTAATGCAATGCGCCTCATCTACAGCAATTAAATTCACATTCATTTGTTTAATGCGTTCCTGAACTATTTCCTGCTTTAATCGCTCTGGTGATAAATAAAGAAATTTGTAATTGCCATAGATACAATTGTCAAGCATGATATCAATTTCCTGATAGTTGAATTTGCTACTAATCGCCATGGCTCGAATGTTCATCTTATTGAGTTGTTCAACCTGATCATGCATCAGTGCGATCAATGGCGAAACCACAATACAAATTCCTTCTTTTATCAGTGCAGGAATTTGAAAGCATATTGATTTTCCTCCTCCTGTTGGCAGCAAAGCAAAGGTATCTTCATTATCCAAAACAGCATTAATAATGTCCTCCTGTAGCGGTCTAAAGGTACTAAACCCCCAATAGTGTTCTAATATGTCAATAGGTTGCTCTATCACAATGCATTGCTATTCTTTAAAATAAATTCAGTGCGCTTACGAACTGAACCAAAAGGTACATCAATTAATTGATAACCAAACTTGCTGTAGGTCGTTAATAAATTATCATGAATTTGAACGGCTTGATCAAAATTTTCATAGCGTTCATTATCACTTATAAAAATATCTTGCCAAGGGGCGAGAACAAACGCCAAATCATATTTATATGTATGGCATGCTTCGATGAAACGGTTTGGGTAATCAGTTCCAATATAATCCATATAGGCTACGACGTCTGGAATACCGCGATCTAAAAAAACGATGTTATTATCATCAAGTGTGGCATCTTCAAACTGTTTAATACGACCTTTCAACAGTAGATCACTAAAAAGTACAGGATCGGTCAGGAACAACTGATCGATACCTTTTTTTTTAGCTTCAAGTGTAACTTGTCGAGAGATCTCTTCGGCACATGAATAACCTAATTCAATCAATTGATTAATAATTGTGGTTTTACCAGTACCTGGTCCTCCAGTAATGACAATTCTTTTTGGCTTCAAACAGAATGGAATGATTTTGGATGTAAAATTCGTAATTAAAATGCGAATTTAAAAATAAGAGATATCGTATATTCGCAGTCCAATTATTTAATGTAATGAGTAAAGACCAAAATCCTGATGAATTTTATAAAAAACTAAAAGAACAGCTGCTTGAAAGTACGACCTGGCCTTCACAGTATTTATATAAATTTATTGTTACCACTGATCAGGATAAGATCCAAATGATTGAATCTATTTTTAATCATACTGGAGCGGTCATTCATACTACGGCCTCTAAGAACAAGAAATATACCAGTGTTTCTATAAATGTAGTGATGGATGATCCAGATGCTGTCATTTCAAAGTATATAGAAGTAACAGACAAGGTTGAAGGTGTGATTTCGTTATAATTTATTACGAAGATTTTTGTACTTTGCAACAACTTAACATTTCCTGTTTAACAGGACATAATCCTTTATAAATATTAGTTTTGATAGACGATTTAGAATACAATACCGAGCGTGAGCAATTAATCATTCCCGAATATGGGCGTCATCTTCAAAAGATGATCAATTATGCCACCTCCTTAGAAAGTAAGGAAGAAAGAAATAAAGTAGCTAAAGCCATTATTGATGTGATGGGGAATCTGCAACCTCATTTGAGAGATGTGCCAGATTTCCAGCATAAATTGTGGGATCAGTTATTTATTATATCTGATTTCAAATTGGATGCCGATTCGCCTTATGAAAAACCATCAAAAGAAGAATTACAGGCTCGTCCTGAACCCCTTGACTATCCACAAAACCATCCAAAGTATCGCTTTTATGGTAATAACATCAAGACCATGATCGATGTGGCAAGAACCTGGGAAGAAGGTGAGATGAAAGAAGCCTTGAAATATACCATTGCCAATCATATGAAGAAATGCTTTCTGAATTGGAACAAGGATACCGTTGAAGATGGTGTAATTTTCGATCATCTCTATGAGCTATCAGAAGGTGAAATCAATCTCAAGGATAGCGTTGAAGACCTTACGGATTCTACAAGTTTAATGCGTACTAAAAAACGTCATTCGAACAAAAAATCTAAAAAAGGCAATCGTAACCGCAAGCGTTATTAGTAACTTCTCAGATCGTAATTAATGAAGACATTCAAAATTGAAGGTGGTCACAAACTCCAAGGTGAGATACAGCCCCAAGGTGCTAAAAATGAGGCACTGCAGGTATTGTGCGCTGTTTTGTTAACAGCCGAGAAAGTAACCATCAATAATATTCCGGATATAGTAGATGTAAACAAACTGATCGCGCTACTTAAGAAATTAGGTGTAAAAGTTGAGCAACTAGGACCTAATGCATACAGTTTTCAAGCTGATGAGGTAAATTTAGATTATCTGGAAACCGAACAATTCAAGATTGATGGCAGTGGACTTCGCGGTTCAATTATGATCGTTGGCCCTATGTTGGCCCGTTTTGGCAAAGGCTACATCCCTAAGCCAGGTGGTGACAAAATTGGTCGTCGTCGATTAGACACACATTTTGAGGGCTTTATCAATTTAGGGGCCTCATTCCGCTACAATAGAGAGGACCATTTTTATGGTGTTGAAGCTGATTCTTTATCAGGAACTTATATGCTTCTTGATGAAGCTTCGGTAACGGGTACTGCTAATATAGTAATGGCCGCAGTCATGGCTAAAGGTACAACCACAATTTACAACGCTGCTTGCGAACCATATTTACAGCAGTTGTGTAAAATGCTCAATAGAATGGGAGCCAAGATATCTGGTATTGGATCTAATATGTTGGTTATTGAAGGAGTGGAACATTTAGGTGGAACCGAACACACTATGCTTCCTGATATGATTGAAATTGGTAGTTGGATAGGTTTGGCAGCCATGACCAAAAGTGAATTGACAATAAAAAATGTAAGTTGGGACGATCTGGGTCAAATTCCAACAGTTTTTAAAAAGCTGGGGATTCAATTAGAACGTCGTGGCGAGGATATCTTTATTCCAGAACACCAAAATGGGTATGAGATACAAAATTATATAGACGGGTCCATCTTAACCATTGCCGATGCGCCATGGCCTGGGTTTACACCAGATCTTCTTAGTATTGTATTGGTGATGGCCACACAAGCTAGAGGAGAAGTGGTGATCCATCAAAAAATGTTTGAAAGTCGCCTATTCTTTGTAGATAAGCTCATTGATATGGGTGCAAAGATCATTCTATGCGATCCGCATCGCGCTACAGTTATTGGTCATGATTTCAGTAGCCAATTGAAGGCCACAACGATGACATCACCCGACATACGTGCAGGAATATCACTTTTGATCGCCGCTTTATCAGCTAAAGGTACCTCGGTTATACATAATATTGAGCAAATAGATCGTGGTTACGAGCGTATTGATGAGCGGTTAAGAGCTATTGGTGCCAAGATTGAACGTATTGATATTTAATTAAATATTCCGTAAAAATTAAAAGGAGACTGTAAACAGTCTCCTTTTTTTATAAATTATTAATTCTTTTATTCTTCTTCGGCTGCGAGTTGTGAGGCAAGCCCATCAACATTCCAATAATCGGTCATCATAGCGATCTTATTGTCATCATTGAATGAAGCCACAGTAAAGAATTTAACGCCTACTGCTTTTCCAGTTTCAGAATGAACGGCGTTCCAAGTGCCATAACATCTAATAGCATTTGCACCACTATTTACAGTGCCATCGCTTGAATATTGATTCCCTGAAAAATACCCATTTCCTGTATCATTAGGAAGTACGATACCAGCAGTATAGGTAATATTTTCGAAGTTATCATGATAGCCTTTAATGGCGGCCATAAATTCATCTTTACCTTGCCAGGCATTATCAGCACTATATCGCGGAGAACTCCATTTAACAGTATCGGCGATCATGGCACTTTGTGCTTCAAAATCTTCATCACCATGTGCTTTAAAGAAAGCTTCTAGAACAGCCATTCTAGCATTGAATGTAGCCGTGTGATCTGTAGATTCCTCAGCTGCAGCTTCTGTAGTTGCTTCAGGGGCAGCTGCTTCTGTATTAGTCTCTGCCTCTTTGCAGGCAGTTAAGGTCAATAGGGCAAAAACAAAAATTAATAGTTGGTTTTTCATTTATTATAGTTTTAATGTTTCTGAATTTCAATGACCTGGTTGATTTAAAGGTACAAAATTTTAACATATTGTTGAAAAACAGCTATTTGATTCAAATCAATTTGATTTGTAAAACGAAGATTCATCAACCATAATGGTAGTTAACTCCACTTTATGTCCATCAGGATCCAAAGTATAGATTGAATGAAAATAATAATGATCTTGAAAGTCATAGTCTATCCCTAGATTATCATAATGTATTCTGGCTTTATTAAAATTATCAAGAGAAACATTAAAAGCAAAATGATCGATCTTCACATTTTTGGATGTTTTGTCTAATTTGGTGTCGTTGCTATTTGCCGGAAACAAAGCAATCCCAGACTTGCCACTAAGCATGAATACGGGAAATTCCTTCCATTCAGGAAGTTTGTAAGTAGTTAGCCCGAGTACATTTTCATACCATTCAATTGAGGTGTCTATATCTTTTACCCTAATAGCTACATGGTCTAGAAAATCAATTTTGAAAGCATTCATATTAATTATAGTTCGTCTCTAATTTCATTCAAGATCTCATCCACCAATTCAAAACGTAGCAATGGACCATTTTCAGAACGACTTTGGTTGTTTAACATGGCAATGGTAACACCCGAAATAGGATCATATAACATAAATGAACCATAACCACGCATCCCACCAGTATGACCCCAATATTCTATACCAGAAGTCATGTAGATACGACGAACTCCCAAACCGTAACCATCCCAATAAGGAGATCCCGAGTCAATGGTTATGAAATTCAGCATCTTCTGTCGTGACGCTTCAGTAAGGGCATTTCCAGTATACAAATAATAGGCCCAATGGGATAAATCACTAACATTGGTAAACACATCGGCAGCAGTAAAAAAAACACTATGATATGCCGGTCCATATTCGTCCATAATATTGGTAAGCGTTCCATCTCCATTGCCATCACGCCATGGTGCAGCAACAGGACCCTGAATGGTTTCGTCACGTCCAAAATAAGTGTTATTCAATTGCAAAGGGTCCCAAAACCGTGAACGCATCACTTGGCCAACAGTTTGACCTGAAGCGGCTTCTATGATCATTCCTAATAACAGATAATTTGAATTGGAATAGGCATAGTCATCACCAGGCTCAAAATATGGTGGCAATATAAAACCTGTTAAAGTTTCATAGGTCAATGGCGTGTTGTAATCGGCTTCAACCATATTCCAAAGTTCTTGCACCATATAGCCATCAAGCCCCGAAAGATGATTCAAAAGCTGATGAATGGTAATGCTGTTATCCACATGAGGATTGGAAATTTCAATATGATCGGCAATAGTATCATCGGTTGAAAGCAGTCCTTCCTCTTCCAGCTTTAGAATGCAAGCTGCAACTACAGTTTTTGTTATACTAGCGATACCAAAGCGCATGTTGGAATTCATAATGGTATTGACATCAGATTGTCCGCCTGATAAATTCCAGCGCTCAACACCATTCACGCGAACTGAAGCCGCAGCACCTACTAATTTGTCTGGACCCACCTTAGAATCCATGATGGTCTGCAAGCGCTCTTCAATTGTTGGTCCGGGCGGAGGTGTTACAATGTTAGTTTCTGAATCATCACTGGAACAAGCCATTAGAATAAGAGTACAAAGGATTGTTATGAATGCTATACGTTTCATAGAAATACTTTTTAAATAAGAGATGGTTAATGGTAGCTTTGAGACTAAGGTACTAAAAAAGGAGATCAAATAATTATTGACCTGCTTTAGGGTTGCGGTAGTTTTGTCCTTTTAAATCAATAAAATAGCAGAACAGTGCTGAGTTTACTACTCAATTTCAAAGTTGATGTTCACGGTGCTCTCCACTTTAATTTTTTCGAATTCAATGTCAATAGGTTCGTAATTCTTTTCTTTAAGGGAACTATAACCTCTAATG
>CAYZKX010000054.1:0-11094 GCA_964479055.1 uncultured Flavobacteriaceae bacterium | reverse complement strand
GATCTAATATCATTAAAAATGAGTAAACTAAAAATTGCTATTCAAAAAAGTGGACGTCTGCATGACAATTCTCTTCAATTGTTAAAAGATTGTGGCATTGCAATTAATAATGGGCAAGATCAATTAAAAGTGGTTATTGAGAATTTCCCCTTAGAGATTCTTTATTTGCGTAATTCAGACATTCCGCAGTATTTGGAAGATGGAACAGTGGATATCGCGATTGTAGGTGAGAATTTGTTGATAGAACAAAAAAAGAATATTGCAATAGTTGAAAAACTCGGTTTTTCAAAATGCAGGGTTTCATTAGCAGTACCTAAGGATACTATAGATGATAGTATTCAATATTTTAACGGTAAGAAGATCGCAACTTCATACCCTAATACACTACAAAACTTTCTAAGGTCAAACCAAATAACAGCCGATATTCATACCATCTCTGGTTCAGTTGAGATCGCACCAAACATTGGTCTTGCTGATGGAATTTGTGATATTGTAAGTTCAGGCAGTACCCTTTTTAAAAATGGCTTAAAGGAAACTCAAGTCATTTTAAAATCGGAGGCTGTACTAGCAAAGTCAAATCTAATCGACCAGAAAAAAGAGAATATTTTAGATAAGTTGCTATTTAGGATCAAAGCTGTGCTTCGTGCAAAAAATAGCAAATACATACTACTAAATGTGCCTAACACTCAAATTGAGGCAGTCACACAAATTCTACCAGTACTCAAAAGCCCAACTATACTACCACTTGCTGCGCCAGGTTGGAGCTCACTGCATTCGGTAATTGATGAAAGTAAGTTTTGGGAAGTAATTGACGCATTAAAGTCAGCAGGAGCCGAAGATATTTTAATAATCCCTATTGATAAAATGGTATTGTGAAAAGGTATACTAACATAGACCGATCTACTTGGAATGCGTTATTGCAAAGGCCAAAGATCGACAACGAAACATTAAATGGAACGGTTCAAACCATAATCGATGAAGTCAAAAAGTTTGGGGATGAAGCAATTTCTAAATTCACCAAGAATTTTGATGGTGTCACCATGAACAATTTTGAAGTGACAGTTCAGGAGATCAATGAAGCGGTTGACGCCATTTCACCAGAATTAATAGCTGCCATCGATATGGCTTATAAAAACATCAGCACTTTTCACCAATCTCAAATTTTAAATGAAGAAATTGTTGAAACCATGCCTGGCATAAAGTGCTGGAGAAAGGCGGTCGCAATAGATAAAATTGGCCTATATATTCCGGGAGGAAGTGCACCATTGTTTTCAACCATCTTAATGCTTGGCATACCTGCTCAAATTGCAGGATGTAAAGAGATTATTTTGTGTACACCACCAAATAAAGACCAAAAGATCGATCCTACAATTTTGTATACCGCCAAATTAGTTGGAATAAATCGAGTATTCAAAGTAGGCGGTGCTCAGGCCATTGCCGCTATGGCTATGGGTACTAAAAGTATACCACAGGCACATAAGATATTTGGCCCCGGAAATCAATTTGTTACCAAAGCAAAAGAATTGGTTCAACAATACGGTATCGCCATTGATATGCCGGCAGGACCTAGTGAATTGTTGGTAATCGCTGACAAAAGCTGTGAGCCTGGATTTGTAGCAGCCGATCTATTGTCTCAGGCAGAACACGGTCCAGACAGTCAAGTCATCTTACTTAGTGATGATCAGGATATACTAAACCAATGCCTCATTGAACTAAAAGTTCAATTAAAACAATTGCCTCGCAAAAAAATTGCTGAGCAAGCCTTGAGCAACAGTAAAGCATTAGTCATGGACAGTCTTGATGAATGTATGGATTTTAGCAATAGTTATGCGCCAGAGCACTTGATCATTGCCTCTAATAAAGCGGGACAATTGGTCGATCAAATTACCAATGCTGGATCCGTATTTATAGGAAATTACAGCTGTGAATCAGCGGGAGATTATGCTAGTGGTACTAATCATACTTTACCAACTAATGGTTACGCCAAGAGTTACAGTGGTGTATCTGTAGATAGTTTTGTTAAAAAAATAACCTTTCAGGAACTTGACAAAACTGGTCTACAAAATATTGGTCCCGCTATAGAAGTAATGGCAGAAAACGAAGGGTTAATTGCTCATAAAAATGCGGTCTCAATTCGCTTACAAAAAATATTGAAATGAAAAATATAGAACAACTCGTACGTCAAAATATAATAGAATTGCAGCCATATTCAAGTGCTAGGAGTGAGTATTATGGTAAGGATGGTGTGTTTTTAGATGCTAATGAAAGTCCTTACGGTGAATTGAATCGCTATCCAGATCCCTATCAAATAGAACTGAAACAAAAATTAGCATCTATCAAAAATTTTAATGCCGAAAACATTTTTATTGGTAATGGATCAGATGAAATAATTGATCTTGCCATTCGAATTTTCTGCGAACCTGGAACAGACAAAATCCTGACCTTCTTCCCTTCATACAGCATGTATGAAGTTTCGGCGGCAATAAACAATGTTGATGTGATCCAAACTCATTTAGATCAAAACTTTGATGTCGATCGACAATCTCTTGAGTCCTATTTAAATCTATCCCATCTCAAAATAATATTTATCTGCTCGCCAAATAATCCTACAGGTAATTTGATAAAACAACATGACCTTGAATTTATATTGAAAAATTTTAATGGCGTTGTATTCTTGGACGAAGCATATATTGATTTCGCATCGTCAAAATCTTTGATCGATTGGACCAATAAGTACGAAAATCTTATAGTTTGTCAAACACTAAGCAAATCTTGGGGGTTAGCTTCAGCAAGAATAGGTGTTGCCTTTACTAATCCAACAATTATTACGCTATTTAACAAGATCAAACCACCATATAGTGTAAGTCAACTCAACCAAAAGGCGGCCATTAACGCATTAAATAATATTGGCAAATTCAAAATGAATTTAGATCTCATTGATCAGGAAAAAAAGCGATTGATCAATGCCCTGCAAAAAATTGATGCCGTTAAAAAAATCTATCCTTCCGATGCCAATTTTTTGTTACTAGAAGTTACTAATGCCGATGAGATATACCGCGAATTAGTCAATGAAAAAATAATAGTCAGAAATAGAAACTCATATGTTCCCAATTGTATTAGGATTACCGTTGGAACACCAGAAGAGAACACCAAATTAATTAATGCCTTGAAACAAATAATATGAAAAAAGCACTATTTATTGATAGAGACGGAACTCTGGTCATTGAACCTCCAATAGACTACCAATTGGATAGTTTAGAAAAGTTAGAATTCTACCCTGGAGTTTTTCAATGGCTTTCCAGAATTGCCCTTGAATTGGACTATGAATTGGTAATGGTCACCAATCAAGATGGACTAGGAACCGATTCCTTTCCAACCGAAACCTTTTGGCCTGCCCAAAACAAAATAATACAGGCATTTGATAATGAAGGTGTGAAATTCAAGGATGTATTAATTGATTCCAGCTTTCCTGAAGACAATGCGCCTACTCGTAAACCTCGAACAGGCATGTTAAACAAATACATTTATGGTGACTACGATCTAAAAAATTCATTTGTTATTGGTGATCGTGAAACAGACGTTGAACTGGCTACCAATCTTGGAGCGCAAGCCATTCGAATTGGTGCGCAAAGTAAGTCAGCTGTATTGTCAACTACAAAATGGAAAACCATTTATGAATTCCTTAAAAAAATACCAAGAACTGCAACCGTTAAACGTACAACAAAGGAAACAGACATTACTGTCACAATAAATTTAGATGGTATTGGACAATCAAATGTAGATACTGGTATTGGCTTTTTTGATCATATGTTAGAACAGGTCTCTAAACATGGTAATATCGATTTGGACATTCAAGCCAAAGGTGATCTTGTTATTGACGAACACCATACCATCGAAGATGTAGCCATCACATTTGGTGAAGCCGTATTAAAGGCGCTAGGAAGCAAGAAAGGCATTGAGCGTTATGGTTTCCTATTACCAATGGATGATTGTTTGGCACAGGTTGCAATTGATTTTGGAGGCCGCCCATGGTTTGAATGGAAGGTTAAATTCAAGCGCGAACGTATAGGTGAAATGCCAACTGAAATGTTCATGCACTTTTTTAAATCCTTTAGTGATGCTTCAAAATGTAATTTGAATATAAAGGCCAAAGGTCAAAACGAACATCACAAAATTGAAGCCATTTTTAAAGCATTCGCAAGAGCCTTTAGGATGGCTATTAGTCAAAATAATCAATACACCGTTCCAAGCACAAAAGGCATATTATGATAGCAATTATTAATTATAATGCAGGTAATATTTTGTCGGTTCAAAATGCCCTCAACCGCTTAGGTTATGAGAACATATTAACCGATGACATCGATACCATTCAAAAAGCAGACAAGGTTATTTTTCCTGGAGTTGGCGAAGCAAGTAGTGCCATGCGTTATGTCAAAGAAAGACAATTAGATTCAACCATTTGTAATCTTACTCAACCCGTTTTAGGCATTTGTTTAGGACTACAATTAATGTGTGAAAGTAGCCAAGAAGGTGATACCGATTGCCTTGGTATTTTTGACACACAAGTAAAGCGATTTCCAGCGTATGATATTGTTCCACATATGGGATGGAATTCAATTGATGGTTTAAAAAGTGAATTATTTCAATCGCTTTCTTCAAGTTTAGACATGTACTTCGTCCACAGCTATTATGCAGAGATTTGCAGCCATACCGTTGCTAAAGGCAATTACATAACACCATTTAGTGCTGCTTTACAAAAAGACAACTTTTATGCAGTACAATTTCATCCTGAAAAATCAGCAGACTTAGGAGAACAAATTTTAATGAATTTTTTGAAGTTATGAGACTGATTCCAGCTATAGACATAATAGAAGGTAAATGTGTGCGCCTATCCAAAGGGGATTATTCAACAAAGAAGGTTTATAATGAGAATCCTCTGGAGGTAGCCAAAACTTTTGAAGATCATGGAATTAACTATGTGCATTTGGTAGACTTAGACGGGGCAAAATCTCAACATATTGTCAACTACAAAATATTGGAATCAATATGTTCAAAGACTGGACTCAAAGTGGATTTTGGAGGTGGATTGAAATCTGATGAAGATCTAAAAGTGGCCTTTGATTGCGGCGCCAACCAAATCACAGGCGGTAGCATTGCTGTTAAAAATCCAAAGATTTTTAAAAATTGGATTTCTAAATATGGTAGTGACAGGGTCATTCTAGGAGCCGATTGCATCAATAGAAAAATTGCAACTTCAGGTTGGCTAGAAACCTCGGCATTAGATGTCATAGAATTTATTGAATTTTATAAAAAATCGGGAATTGAATACGTGATCTGTACGGATATTGAAAAAGACGGTATGTTGCGAGGGCCATCATTTCAATTATATTCTGAGATCTTGAACCAAGATTCTATCAAATTAATTGCAAGTGGTGGTGTTTCTCAAATCAATGATCTTATCAAACTAAAACAACTAGGATGTGAAGGTGTCATCATTGGCAAAGCCTTGTACGAAGGGCACATCACATTATCACAACTAAAAGAGCTATGTTAAAACGAAGAATTATTCCATGTCTAGACATAAAAGATGGAAGAACTGTTAAGGGTATTAATTTTATTGAATTAAGGGATGCTGGCGACCCCATTAAATTGGCACAAAAATATGTAAAACAAGGTGCAGATGAATTGGTGTTTTTAGATATTACGGCCACCGTAGAAAGGAGACAAACCTTGATTGAATTGGTGAGAGAGATTTCCAAGGAGATCAATATCCCTTTTACCGTTGGTGGTGGTATACGTTCGGTAGAGGATGTTAGAAAACTACTGCATGCAGGTGCCGATAAAGTTAGTATTAACTCATCGGCGGTCAAACAACCTAAACTAATAAAAGAAATCGCCAAAGAATTTGGTAGTCAATGTTTGGTAGTAGCAATAGACACAAAATATATCAATGAAGAATGGATGGTATTTGTTAATGGTGGTCGTGTTGCAACACCCATTGTGACTTTAGAATGGGCACAACGTATTGAACAACTGGGTGCAGGTGAAATATTATTGACCTCTATGAACAATGATGGTACCAAAAACGGATTCGCAACAGATATTACGAACATGGTCTCTAATGCGGTTAATATTCCAGTAATCGCTTCAGGTGGTGCAGGAACAAAATCTCATTTTAAGGAGGTATTCCAAAAAACTAAGGCTACTGGTGGACTGGCAGCAAGTATTTTCCATTTCGGTGAAATTCCAATACCCGAATTGAAAGCATATTTAAATGAAAATAAAATAGCAGTAAGATTATGAAAATAGATTTTAATAAAGGAAACGGACTAATTCCAGCGATCATTCAGGATAATGATACTTTACAAGTACTAATGCTTGGATATATGAATCACGAAGCCTATATAAAAACAAAAGAGAGCAATCGTGTTACATTTTTTAGCCGAAGTAAAAATAGATTGTGGACTAAAGGTGAATTTTCAGGAAACTATTTATTTGTACAAGATATCAAACTAGATTGTGATCAAGACTCCTTGTTGATAAAAGTCAATCCAAATGGACCAACCTGTCACAAAGGCAATACCTCCTGCTTCAATGAGGAAACATCTAAAGGGTTTTTGTATGTGCTTGAATCAACAATTGCTAGTAGAATTAAAGATAACTCTGAGAATTCTTACACTAATTCATTATATCAAAAAGGGATTAATAAAGTAGCTCAAAAGGTTGGAGAGGAAGCCGTGGAGCTGGTGATTGAAGCCATGGATAATAACAATGAGAATTTTTTGAATGAAGCGGCAGACTTAATGTACCATTATTTGATCTTGCTTAAATCAAAAGAAATAAAACTACAAGACATTGAAGCTTTACTAAAAAAGAGAGATCGAAGTAGTTAAAAATCACTAATACATGAGCTTAAAGCATCATAAGCATATTAACCTCGTGTTCTGTTAATTGCTTCCAGTGCCCGCGTGGAATATCTTTTTTGGTTAAGGGACCTATCATTACACAGTCCAATCTAACAATGTCATAATTGAGGTGGTCAAAAATGGTACGAATTATTGAATTTCCAGTATTCTTTATCTTCAACCCAATTTCATTTTTAGGAGATTTGTCAATGTAACTCACCTCTTCAACAGTGATTTCGCGACCGTCTACTTTTAACCCTTCTGAGATCTTTTTGAGATCTTCAAACTTCAAGTTCTTGTCAAGTTCTATATGAAAAAGTCGTGTAACCCCATTCCCTGACGAAAATTTCTTGGTAATGGCTTCATCATTTGTAAAAAGTAATAATCCAGTAGAATTTCGTCCCAATCTACCAATTGGTTTAATGCGCGCATTCGTGGCATTTGCTACAAGATCCATAACGGTTCTACCTTTACCTTCACTAGTGGTAGTAGCAAATCCTTTAGGTTTATTCAAAAGAACGTATGCTTTCCTTTCAGGAGAAATACGAGCACCATCGAACCGTACCTCATCATCTAATTGCACCTTATAACCCATCTCAGTCACCACCTTTCCATTGACCGAGACACTACCAATTGCAATATGCATATCGGCCTCACGACGAGAGCATACCCCTGAATTGGCTATATATTTATTAAGTCTGATCTGGCCTTCAGATTTCACATTTCCAGTAGCAGGACCCTTCTTTTTTTGAGATCCTTTAAATGTATTCTTCTTTCGTTCAAAATTCTTTCTACCCATACCTTAAATTTTTGGCAAAGGTACAGACTAATGATCAGAATCACTATTAAATTCTACAGTAGATTGACGCTCAGTATTGACAATAAGTTTAGTTACATCAGGACGTGAATAATGTCCTACAGGATCAAAATTTTGACGTTCTTGTAGCACCCGATTAAAGTCTAAGATTTCATAAATTATGGTTTCTTTATGGACAACAGGTTCAATTACCCATTCTCCATCAGGACCAGCTATACAGCTTCCACCATTTGCTAATTCCTGTGGGGCTTTTTTAAGAATTTCATTTAAATGTGGTGTGTCTTCAGGAAAATCAGAAATAGACATTAATCCCGAAACTGAGATGACATAAGAACGCGATTCACGCGCAATGAAACGTGTGATATCCTTTGTATTATGATCACTGCCAGGCCAAACAGCAATATGCAAATCTTCCCCCAATCCGTACAAGGCCGTGCGTGGCAATGGCATCCAGTTCTCCCAACAATTCAATCCACCAACAGTAAATTGCTTAAGGGCATGAACTTGTAATCCATGACCATCTCCGGGCGACCAAGTAAGGCGTTCATCATAGGTTGGCTGTAACTTTCTATGTACCGATTGAATTTTACCATCTTGATCAATATAGACTAAAGAAGCGTAAATACTATGGCCACCACGATCAATTGGACGTTCAATTATACCAAGATACACTGCTATCTTATTGTTTTTAGCTTGTTCACAAATGCCATTCAGATCGCCTTTTTCAATGGTAATGGCATTTTCAACGTAATGGGCATGTAACTCCTTATTAATTGATTTGTCCCATTCTGCACCTCCCGTAAGGGCCAACCAAAATGGATAACCTGGAACTAAGCCTTCACCAAATACGATAAGCTCAGCAGTATTTTGGGCAGCTTCCTCAATTGCATTTGAGACCTTACGCAACGTTGCTTCCTTATTCAACCATACTGGTGCTATCTGTGCCAGTGCTACTTTTAGTGAATTATCCATTATAAAATTGTGTTTAGAAGAAGATCAACATCAATGAGTGTAATACTAAATACACCCGCAACAATGATGAATTTCAAAATATTGTGAAGTACTAGATATTGCGCCTTTTTATTGGCTCTTAAAAGCAATACTATAAAAACTATCAATAAAGCAAAGCTTAAATAAAAGAAGTAAACCATAAGACCAACATTGAAATGAAACACCAAAAAATAAACTGGTACGAGCGTGAGCAGACCTAGTATCATCAACATTGATTTAGACCATTTTTCGCCATATACAATTGGTATGGTTTTATAGTTCAATGCAAGGTCGCCTTTAATATTCTCAAGATCTTTTGTCAATTCACGCATGGATATGATTAAAAATAGAAACATGGCATGTGCAAAAATCACCGTCTCAAAATTCTTGTAGTAGATAAACACAGCAAAAAAAGGTGTAATGGTCAATATAGCAGAAACCAAATTACCAACTATAGGTAATTTCTTCAACTTATGCGAGTAAAGCCAAATACCAAAAATATATATCGAAAAGAAAATTACAGCTTTAAATGACACGTATGCCGCCATAATTACAGCTAAAAAATTAAGCACAAAATAAAATGACAATTTAGTGTTTTGACTCACCAAGCGATCAAGCATCGATTTTTGTGGTCGATTAATAAGATCCTTCTCTCTATCGTAGAAATTATTGATAATATAACCTCCAGCAATGGTCGCCGCAGAAGCAAGAACTAACATTAATAAATTGATGTCAAAAAGCACTTCTCGCAATGGCAGATCATAGGCTAATATATAAACAGAAGTTAAATATTGAGCAATTACTAATATGAGAATATTATAGCCACGAACAACAGAAAACATGCTAAAAAACTTTAGCAATACATGTTTTTGTCTACGGGAAAGCATAAGAGGGGATTTAGAAGTTGTAAACCACCTCCAATTTATAATCCGCTAAGGCTGATTTAGCTTTATTGATATCCTCTGTAAAACCTAAAATATATCCACCACCACCTGATCCACAAAGTTTAAGGTAATAGGCATTGGTTTCTATACCTTTTTTCCATAATTCGTGAAATTGTTTAGGAATCATAGGTTTAAAGTGGTTTAGAACCACTTTTGAAAGTTGTTTGGTATTATTGAACAGGGATTTAATATCGCCTTTTAAGAAATCATCAACGCAGGCATCAGTATGTTTGATAAACTGATTTTTAAGCATTTGCCTAAATCCTTCTTGTTTCATTTTCTCCATAAAAATTCCTACCATTGGCGCAGTCTCGCCAATAATTCCACTGTCAATTAAGAATACTGCATGTTTTCCTTCAGATTTTTGAGAAGGAATGCCTGTGGCTTCAATATTATCTTTTGAATTGATCAAAATAGGAATACTTAAATAGCTGTTTAAAGGGTCTAAACCTGACGATTTACCATGAAAATAGGCTTCCATTTCCGAAAAAATCGCTTTCAACTTAAGCAATTTTTCACGTGTCAAATTTTCTAAACCCGTAATTTTATCAAACGCGTATTTGTCATAAACAGCTGCGACCAAGGCCCCACTACTTCCAACGCCATATCCCTGTGGAATAGAGGAATCAAAGTACATTCCCTCTTCTACATCTTGTTTTAATGCATCCAGATCAAATTGGACTAATGCATTATCAATCTCCTGAAGATGCTTTACAAATCCCTTTAAATTGGTATTGGATTTCACAGCCTTCTCCGAATTCGTACTGTCTTTTTTCAAAGCACCTTTGTAAAAATTATAGGGAATTGACAGTCCTTTGGAATCTTTGATGATTCCATATTCTCCAAAGAGTAGGATCTTTGAGTAAAAAAGCGGGCCTTTCATAGTTGTTAAATTGGTAATTGTTTAGCACCAAATCCAATTCTATCACAAATATAGTGACCATTTTGACAATATACAACTAAGTCACTTGTAATGAACTGTTCAACGCGTTGGGCATCACGGTCTGGATAAAGCATATGAACATTGGCTCCAGCATCTAATGTAAAACAAATAGGTATTCCTGTTTCCATTCTAAAGTGTTTTATTCTTTCAATGATTTCAAGTGTATTAGGCTTCATTAAAATAAAGCTGGGATCACTACTTAACATCATTGCATGCAAGGTTAATGCTTCATTTTCAACAACTTGACAAAAGGCCTTTAGATCACCTTTTTCTAGTATGGAAATCATTTTTTGTAAATTCTCATGCGCTTGCTCAAATCGCTTAGAAGCGTAAGGATGGTTGTTCATCAAATTATGACCAACTGTACTACTCACCTCCTTTTGACCTTTGTCTACCAACAAAATAGTATCGCGATAGTTCTTAAAATTTTCATGTATTAAAAGTGGATATTTAGTACCAAATAAGTTCGATGAGCCTTCAATGGCCTGATGTTGG
>CAYZKX010000053.1:0-11109 GCA_964479055.1 uncultured Flavobacteriaceae bacterium | reverse complement strand
CACTTACACTGATGAAATCCTAAGGCCCATAGTGGTGGTAACTGATGCGGTTTCCCTGTAAGGTCAGTATAATTGGCTACCACATCTTCCATTTTTGGGCCATAAATAAAATAGTAATTCATTTCGCCTCCCTGTGCCCAAAAACTAGTTACATTTCTACGCTCATGTGCAAAATCAAAGAACGACCGGAAGGTATTATCAAAGAAAATGCCATAGGCCCTATTATGGTGCAACCCTGTAAAAAACGGAATGGCCTTATATATTGGATCCGTTTGCTTGCCATAGGCATATGAATCCGTAACCCAATTTTCGAAGCGTTTACCTTTTAAATTGAGGTTTTCGGGTTTATCTCCCAGGCCATAATAGCTCTCCCCATCATGACTTACTTTACTCATTTTAACTATATTGCCGCCATACTCATAACTTTCTTCCCAATGAAATCCTATCTCATCTGAATTAATAAGCGTATTATCTTTGGCATCGTAAATTGAGACCGCTAGGTTTTGACGTGCGATCTTGCATATTAGTTTTGAAGTGGTTATTTGGTAGTATTCTTTTTTCTCTTCTATCTCCAACTTATTGTAACCAATACTGGCGTATTGTGTTATGGCATACGAAAAGTCTTTTTTAAATGTTCCGGTTGTTGAATACCGAAATCTCAATACACTATCTCTTAATACAGTAAGTTGAAGAATAACATTGTTTTCGGTAGTGAAATATAAGGTATCAACATCCTTTTTAAAATTGACTATATGTGAGGGGAATATGTTTCCTTTTTGTTCGAGTTCGGTGTTAATGATCATGTAATCACAATTAGGGAATGTAAAAAAACGGAAAAGTTTAGATTAATAAAAAATTAAACTTCCCGACTTATTAACTAAATCGTTGTCGTTGTTCATTTATCATATTTTAATACAACGCATCCAAGTGGTGGTATAATGATTTCTGCAGAATAATTGCGGAATTGCCATTCCTTATTTTGAGAAACAATAGATTTGTTTTTGAAATCACCAGTCCCACTAAATTTTTTAAGGTCACTATTAAATACTTCCTTCAATTCTCCGGCTTTGGGCAGACCGATCCGGTAATGTGTTCGAGGTATAGGTGTCATATTACAGGCAATAATAAGATCGTTGGTTGGCTTGTTACCTTTTCGAATGTAAACCAACACTGAATTTTCGGCGTCGTTATAATCGATCCATTCAAATCCTTCTGCAGTGAATTGTTTTTCAGATAAAGCTTTCTCCTTTTTATAGAGTTTATTTAAAGCCTTTATTAAATTTTGAATGCCTTTGTGAAAATCAAAATCGAGTAAATGCCAATCCAAACTGTTTTGAAAATTCCATTCGTCACTTTGGCCAAATTCGGCACCTTGAAACAACAATTTCGTTCCAGGATGTGTAAACATATAACTGTATAATAACCTTAGATTAGCAAACCGCTGCCATTCATCTCCTGGCATACGACCTAAAATCGAATGCTTACCATATACTACCTCATCATGACTTAAGGGTAACATGAAATTTTCGGTAAAGGCATAGGTCATAGAAAAAGTAAGATCGTTTTGGTGGTGTCTACGGTATATTGGTTCTTTTGCAAAATATTGCAAGGTATCATGCATCCAACCCATCATCCATTTCATACCAAATCCCAATCCTCCCAAAAACGTTGGTCTAGACACCATAGGGAATGAAGTTGATTCTTCGGCAATGGTTTGTACATCTGGAAAGGCACTATAGACGGCCTCATTCAGCTCTTTCATGAAGGCAATGGCTTCAAGATTTTCACGTCCACCAAATTGGTTGGGTTCCCATTCACCTTCATCTCTGGAATAATCCAAAAACAACATTGATGCAACAGCATCAACCCGTAATCCGTCTACATGAAATTGATCCAACCAAAAAATGGCATTGCTTATTAGAAAGGATTTCACTTCATTGCGACCGTAATTAAAGATCAAGCTCTTCCAATCTGGATGATAACCTTTACGTCTGTCTGGATGTTCATATAAATGAGAACCGTCAAAAAATCCTAATCCATGAGCATCTTCAGGAAAATGAGACGGTACCCAATCAAAGAGTACGCCAATGTCGTTTTGATGTAGTCGGTCAATAAGCAATTTGAGTTCTTCAGGATATCCAAATCGCGACGTTGGAGCAAAATATCCAGTAAGCTGATAGCCCCAACTAGGATCAAATGGATATTCCATAACTGGCATAAATTCTACATGTGTAAAGCCCATTTCCTTGACATAATCTACTAGCTCATCAGCCAATTCTGTATAACTTAAAAAACGGTTTTCCTTCACTTGTTTACGCCATGATCCAAGGTGTACTTCATAGACCGAAAATGGTGCTTCAAGGGCATTGTGTTTATGCCTTTTTTTCATCCATTTGTTATCCTTCCATGCGTGTTGATCATCCCAAACAATTGATGCTGTTTTAGGCGGATGTTCGCAACGTCGAGCATAAGGATCGGCCTTCTCTGTTTTAATATCGCCGTGTTGGCTTTGTATTTTATATTTATAGACGCTTCCTTTTCCTACGTTTGGAATAAACCCTTCCCAAATGCCGCTTTCATCCCATCGCACCATCAATTGGTGTTCTCCTTCAATCCAATAATTAAAATCTCCAATTACAGAAACGTGTTTTGCACTTGGTGCCCAAACTGCGAAATAGGTTCCCTCAATACCATCAACTGTAGTTATATGCGAACCAAATTTCTCAAACAAGCGGTAATGTTTTCCAGCTTTGAACAAATTGATATCAAAATCGGTAAATAAACTATGCGCTTTAACTTCTGCCATGCTTTATTTATTGATAATATTAGAGATTCCCTTTAGTGGTATAACAGCCCAATCGGGACGTGAGTTTAACTCATAACCTAATTCATAAACTGCCTTTTCGAGCATGGAATATTCTAACATAAAAATGCGTTCCTGACGATAACCTATATTGAGATTAGCCATTTTTATTTCCTCAACATAGACACCCATAAATACTCCAATAAAGTATTTGTACAACAACTCACCCGCCTCAAATAACTCCTCCTGAGTATAAGGATAGCTTTGACCATGATTAAAAATGGTGGCATAAATGGCATAGTGAAATGAACGGAACAAGCCGGCAACATCCTTTAATGGTGGTTGTTTGACTTTTCTATCGCGTATTGTACTTTCCGGCTCACCCTCAAAATCCAATACAAAGAAGTCATCATTTTGAACTAAGATTTGACCCAGATGATAATCACCATGAACACGAATACGTTCACCTTTTAATTTTGTCCAATCGAAATTGATAAAATGTTTACGAATAATGTTTTTCTTTTCAAGAAATTCAGTGGCCATTTCCAATGCCAAGCCTTCCAGCTTATCCAGATTATTCTCTATAGTATTCAATCGGTTTTGAAATTGATAAAGTAGCCTATTCTTTAACCACACCGTATAATCATCGTTAAAGCGCGTTGGTTCGAAGGCCGTTTCTTCGAATTCTGACCCTAACGCAATATGCATTTCTGCTGTACGCTTAGCGAGCTTTTGTATTTTCAGGAACAAGTTCAATCCAACCCAATCAATAATCTGCGCTGAAACATTAGAAATTGTTAACCTACTGAACAAATTAGTATCAGGTAGATTTTTTATGTTGACCTGCTTTGAAGATAAATTAGAAAACACCTCGTGCAGCTCTTTTAACATGTATTCCCAAGCATCTCCCTGATTTTGCACCATGGCATTCATAAGAGCAATGGTTATGTTTCTATTATCCGAGTCTATTATATTGATACTTCCCAAATAGGCCGGTGTATTCTTAAACTGTTTCTTTTCTGAAAGAAAACGGCTCATCTCATAATCGGGGTTCTTATTTGAATAAATCCTACGGAAAAATTTCAACACATACTTCTCATTGTATATTATGGACGTATTACTTTGCTCCAAGCCCATAAAACGAGACGTTTCGTATTGAGCGTCACCCAGCACTTCGCTTTTGTGATATTGAACTGGAGTTCTATCAACTGGAATTGCTGTAGCTATTCTCTCAAAAACAATCTTTCTAAACGATTCAAGGTTTACGGCATCAATTATAAATCCTTCCTGACCAGCAATATTAATGGGTAGAATACGGTCCTGTTTGGCAAAATTTGCATCAGAAACAAATGCTATTGGTAAAAAATAATGCTGGTAAAATGCTTCAACAAAGTTGACTTCTAATATCAGTCCGTAGTACACCTCTTCCCCTCGTTGTAAACGAAAGTATTCAGCAAGTTCTATATACTTAATCTTACTAGCTTTACCACCATACCAACGTTGTTTCTTGATATAGTCCTCCAGCACTTCAGATAAAAACGCCTTAACAAAGTCGTTATTATCAAGTATTTGTTCCCATTTTTCATTCAATGAAAAAGTGGTATTTGCAGGTGTATTTACTGATTTATCTGCCATTTATTTTTTGATCTTAAAAATATGAAATGGTAGTGCTGCATGTAACTCAATAAAATTCCATTCATTATACCAATTATAACTACTGCCTGAAACCAGATCATGGATTTGAAGGTGGTGATTATGAGAAATCTCCAAAGCTTCTAAAGGTAATTGAATATTTCCTTGTTGCATATAATAAGGATCCAAGCTGATCACTATTAACAGCTCATTGGTCTTTGAATCATCCCATTTATAAAACGCAATTAGATTATCATTGTCAATAGTACAAAAACGAATATTATTGGTTTGTTGCAGTGCTGGTTGTTCTTTACGTATGGCGTTGATTTTGGAAATCAAGGTCGAAACTTTATTTTCCTTTTTCCAATCGTAGTGACATATTTGAAACTTCTCCGAATTAAGATACTCCTCTTTACCTGGTAGTGCATCACTAATCATATGCTCGTATACCGGACCATAGATACCGCAATTAGAACTAAGTGTGGCCGCGAGGGCATAGCGCTGAATAAACTTCGCTTCATTGGCACCTTGAAGAGGATACGGGTTAATATCAGGTGTATTGGGCCAAAAATTTGGACGCATATATTCCTTACGGTCTGTTTTCGTTAATTCTTCGACATAGTCAATTAATTCCTGCTTTGAATTACGCCAGGTGAAATACGTGTAGGATTGCGTAAAGCCTTGTTTGGCTAGCTGTTCCATGATCTTTGGACGTGTGAAGGCTTCGGCGAGAAAAATAATATCAGGATGTTGTTTCTTAACCTCATTGATGATCCAATTCCAAAAATAAAAAGGCTTCGTATGAGGGTTGTCCACCCTAAAAATTGTAATGCCACAGTCAATCCAATACAATAATATATCCAAACATTCTTGCCATAGGTTTTTATAATCTTTTGATTCCCAATATATAGGAAGAATATCCTGATATTTCTTAGGTGGATTTTCGGCATACTGCACCGTCCCATCTGGTCGCCATTTAAACCAATCTGGATTATTTTTAACCCAAGGATGGTCGGGAGCTGCCTGTAAGGCATAGTCCATGGCTATCTCAATATCAAGTTTCTTTGCCTTTTTGATCAACTTCTTAAAATCTTCAACCGAACCCAATTCTGGATGAATATCTTTATGCCCACCATGCTGGGAACCAATTCCCCATGCTGAACCCACATCATCTTTTTGGGCTACTGTTGTATTGTTCTTACCTTTTCTATTAACCTCACCAATAGGATGAATTGGAGGGAAATACAAAGTGTCAAATCCCATTTTGGCAACGCGTGGTAATTGTAGCATACAATCATTAAATGTTCCATGCTTTCCTTCCTTCTCCGATGTTGACCTAGGAAAGAACTCATACCATGTACTAAATCGCGCTTTTTCACGGTCTACATATACTTCATAAACGGGACTTGAATTAGTCAAGAACTTGATTGGGTATTTTTTAAATATGCTATGTAATTTGTCGCTACTAGCTTCTTTAATAGCTTGGTTGTATTGCCTTTTATCAGTAAAATAATCCATGCATGATTGCAGATACGATTTTTCTGCTCTTGACACTTTATTCAATAAAGGCTTTATATAGGTAACACCTTCCAATAATTCGGATGCCACCTGCTGACCGTCTTCAATTTTTAGTTCAATGCCATGTTGCCAATTCAAAGCATAGTCCACCCATCCTTCAATGCGATAGCTATAGCTGCCTTGCTTCGTGACTTGAAACGATGTTTGCCATTCGTCATTATGCATATGTTGCATACGTAACTCTCTCCATTTGCGTTCCTTTTCGTGTTTGTATGATACAGAGACACCTAATACATCATGTCCATCAGCCAATACATGCGCATTAACATGAATTATTTCATTTACAACACGTTTGACAGGGAATGTACCTCCATTAATTTGAGGAGACACATAATCAATGACAACTCGTTTTTGGTTTTGCATTAGCTAGTTAATTTAAGACTTCAAAATTAAGAAAATCTAGCCGATCAAAAGTGTATTACCAGTATATTTAAACTACAACGTTTGCGGACAAAAATCTAAATAGAAAACCCGTTAGGAATGATAGCTCTCTTTTTAACTACAACTATTCCTTCTTTAATAAAGTAGTTATCTGTTTCTCTATCTTCAAGGTGCGGACCACCTTTAATTGTAACGTCATCTCCAATTCTACAGTTCTTATCTATTATGGCATTGGTAATATGGCATCTCTTACCAATACCCATCAATACACCAACTTGACCACGCTCAATTTCATCCAATGTTTCGTAAAAGTCACTACCCATCATATACGTATTGATTACTGTAGAGTCTTCATCAATTCGAGACCGTATTCCAATAACCGAGCGTTCAATTTTCGCTGCATGTATAATGCAACCCTCTGCAATAACTGCTCGTTCTAATACGGTTCCTGAAATTTTGGAGGTCGGCAAAATTCTAGCTCTAGTAAAAACGCGTTTATAGCTATCATATAAGTTGAATTGCGGAATATCATCAGTCAATCCCAGATTGGCTTCAAAAAAAGAGTCAATGTTTCCTATATCAGTCCAATAGCCTTCGTATTGAAAGCTAATTGTTTTATAGTTGTTAATGTTTTGCGGGATGATTTCTTTTCCAAAATCTATGGTTTCCGGGTTATTCATTAAATCAATAAGCACCTTCCTATTAAAAATATAAATACCCATAGAAGCCAGATAATGTCTTTCTTCGGCTTTCATTTCTTCACCAACGTCTGAAACCCAACCTGGCAAAAGGTTTGCAGCCGGCTTTTCTATGAACGCTGTAATTACATCTTCACTATTGGTTTTTAAAATGCCAAAGGATGTTGCTTCTTTGGCGGTAACCGGAAGTGTTGCAATTGAAATTTCAGCATGAGATTCTTCATGCTTTTCAAGCATCTCATTAAAATCCATTTGATACAACTGATCTCCAGATAATATTAAAGCATATTCAAAATCATGCTTCAAAAAATGGTGCATACTTTGTCTAACGGCATCAGCAGTTCCTTGAAACCAGTCTTTGCTTTTTATTGTTTGCTCGGCAGCTAATACATCAACAAATGCAGAGCTGAAAAAACTAAAATGGTAGGTATTTTTTATATGCCTGTTTAAGGAAGCTGAATTAAACTGCGTTAACACATACATACGTTTAATATCAGAATTAATGCAATTAGAAATAGGAATATCCACCAATCTGTATTTTCCGGCTATAGGAACTGCAGGCTTAGACCTATCGGCTGTTAACGGATATAACCTTGACCCTTGTCCGCCACCTAATATTATACTTAAAACTTTATTGTTTATCATGGGGTTATACTAATGTTTTGTACAATGATTCTATTTGTTTGGCAATACTTTCCCAACTAAAATGTTTCTCCACACGTTGTCTTCCAT
Source organism: uncultured Flavobacteriaceae bacterium (assembly GCA_964479055.1). GTDB lineage: Bacteria > Bacteroidota > Bacteroidia > Flavobacteriales > Flavobacteriaceae > CAYZKX01. Next base: position 3,285 of record CAYZKX010000053.1, on the reverse strand, counting down.
TTAATGCCATTGTTTTTCTAAGGTCGTCATTCTTAATTAAAGTGTTTATACCATTGGCCAAATCTTTTGAAAATTTATCCGGGTACTTAGGTTCAAAAGGCGCATTTTTTTGTTGTTCCACTGGTATTAACAAACCTGTCTCACCGTGTACCACTACTTCTTTTATACCTCCCACTTCACTAGCAACCACAGCGGTTTCGCACGCCATTGCTTCAATATTAATAATTCCGAATGGCTCATAGATTGAAGGACAACAAAACACATCTGCGTTTGAATACAATTGAATTACACTTTTTTTATCAAGCATTTGGTCAATCCAAATGATATTTCTGCGTTCTTCTTTAGCCAAATTAACACTATTAATCATTTGATTGGCAATCTCAGGTGTATCAGGTGCTCCAGCACATAACACAATTTGTACTTCTGGATCGATATGGGCAATAGCATTTACCAAATATATAATTCCCTTTTGCTTTGTTATACGTCCTACAAACAGCACAAAAGGCTTGGTTTTATCAATACCAAACCGATCTAGAACGTCAGATTCAGTAGTAATTGTGTATTCTGACAGATCAATCCCATTATAAATGACATGAATTTTAGAGCTCTCTACTTCAAAGTATTCAAGTACATCGTTTTTGGTTTCTTCTGAAACAGCAATAATGGCATCGGCCATTTCAATTGCAGTTTTTTCAATCCATGACGAGGTATCATACCCTCCTCCCAATTGTTCACGCTTCCATGGTCGCAATGGTTCCAGCGAATGTGTGGTAACTACCAGAGGTGTACCATAACAAAGCTTTGATAGTATTCCTGCAAATTGGGCATACCACGTATGGCAATGTACAAGGTCTGCATCAACATTATCTACATTCATGTTAATACATGTGCTCAATGTTTTAAAAACTGTTTTGAGCTTATCGTCAGAACCGTCAAACATATCATTTTCAAAAGGAAACCCTTTTATAGACAAGTTTTTGGAAGTAGACTTTTGATCACCAAAACACCGTACTTCAATATGCATTAATTTAGATAATTCTGCTGTTAAATACTCCACATGAACACCAGCTCCACCATAAACGTATGGTGGAAATTCACGTGTATAAAATAGTACTTTCATCCTGTAATTTAGTATGCTTAAATTTACAATTTTACGGCAATTACCCAATATGCTTTTACAATATTTATAAAACCATAATTTATTGATATTTATTTATCAACATTACATAAAACAACAAGATTTTACAAGCTATTATCTATTGCTTATATTTATTTTTTATGTAATTTCTTTTTGATAGTTTCGACCATAAAGTCATCAAAACAAATCAAATGAAAAAAACAATTTATTTACTGGTCATTTTTTTGGTTTACAGTTGTAATACTTCAGCCCAAAAAAATAAGGATGTAAAAGATAAGAAGGAATTTGAGGTCAGTAAGACGGAGGCCGAATGGAAAGCACAACTCACTGCTTTGCAATATTATGTGCTGCGAGAGGAAGGCACAGAGCGGCCATTTTCTAGTCCACTAGACAAATTATATGAAGAAGGCACCTATGTTTGTGCTGCGTGTGATACGCCATTATTTAAAAGTAATCACAAATTCGATTCAGGGACAGGATGGCCTAGTTTTGATAGGGAGATCAAGGGCAATGTAGGATTCTCTACCGATTATAATATTGGTTATGCCAGGACAGAAGAACATTGTGCGACTTGTGGTGGGCACTTGGGTCATGTATTTAACGATGGTCCTAGAAAAACAACTGGCAAGCGTCATTGTATCAATGGTGCTGCATTAAAATTTATTCCGAAAGACAACTAACATATTTTATATAATGAAACTAACCATTCTATTAACCAGTTTATTTTTATCCCTCAATTGTTTTTCACAAAGTGGTACGCTGATCGTTTTAAACAAATCTGACGATACTGCCGATCTCATTGATCTTAAGTCACAAAAAAGCATGGCCACCTTACCTACAGGTGATGGTCCACATGAAGTAGCGGTATCAGAAGACGGCAAAACGGCCGTGGTCACTAATTATGGTCGTGCAAATGGACCAGGAAATAGTTTGACGGTTATCGATATTCCTGGGAAACAAATCGTTAAAACCATTTCACTAGATTACAAAGCTCCTCATGGCATTGAGTTTATATCCAAAGATCAACTATTGGTAACTTGTGAGGGTAGTAAGAAACTTATTCAAGTAAACTTGAATTCAGGTCAGGTTGAAAAAGCCATCGATACCGATCAAGAAACAAGTCATATGGTTGTCTATGCGCCATTGTCAAAAAAGGCATTTGTAGCTAATATACGTTCAGGTAGTGTATCAGTTATTGACTTAGAGAACGATATTCTTGAGAAGATCATTAATACTGGTGAAGGCGCCGAAGGTACTGCACTATCTGCCGATGGTAAAACCGTTTGGATTACCAATAGAAGTGCTGATACAGTAACGGTTTTGGATGTCTTTACTCTAGAAACCGTTGGTGAATTCGCCTCAGAAAAATTTCCTATTCGAGCCAAAATTACTACTGATGGCAAATATGGACTGATTTCTAATGCCCAAACAGGTGATGTCAAAGTTTTTGACGCACAGTCCAGAAATCTAGTTAAAACCATTTCAATGGAAGTATCAGCCAAAGAAAAAGAAGCGTCTAGACTATTCCAAGATTTCGATGATAGTCCCGTTCCTGTTGGAATTTTGATTCATCCTTCAAATGCATTTGCTTTTGTAGCCAATACTAATGCCGATATTATTACAATTATAGACCTCAGTACATTGACAATTTCTGGTCGATTAACTGCCGGTAAAGAGCCTGATGGTCTGGGCTATTCACCATTAATGTTAAAACAATAATATGCCAAAAAGTTATCTCAGTAGTATTTCAAAACAGTTCCAATACTATAAGTCCTTAGGTGAGAAAACTTTTGATCAATTATCGTTCGAAGATCTGCAGAAAGAATTTGCTGACGATGCCAATAGCATTACAATTATTGTTAAACATTTGGTTGGCAATATGCTAAGTAGATGGACTAATTTTTTGACTGAGGATGGTGAAAAAACCTGGCGCGAACGCGATCAGGAGTTTATTGACTCTTATAACAACCATGAAGAATTAATGCAATCTTGGGATCGAGGATGGGACTGTTTATTTAAGGCATTGAAAGCATTGGAGCATGAGGACCTGGAACGCCTTGTTTATATTCGTAATCAAGGTCATACGATAACCGAAGCCCTAAATAGACAACTCGCTCATTATGCATATCATATTGGTCAAATAGTAT
>CAYZKX010000052.1:0-11172 GCA_964479055.1 uncultured Flavobacteriaceae bacterium | reverse complement strand
GTCGAACACCTATTTAGACGTTCAGAAAATTGCGAGAGATACAATCAATCGCATTGGATATACCAAAAGTGAGTATATGTTTGATGGCAATTCATGTGGGGTGTTCTCAGCAATTCACGAGCAATCTGAAGATATAAATAGAGGTGTTGATCGTGAAGATCGTGAAGAGCAAGGAGCTGGTGATCAAGGAATGATGTTTGGATATGCAAGTCGTGAGACCGAAAATTACATGCCGTTGGCCTTAGATCTTTCTCATAAAATTCTTATTGAACTAGCCGAATTGCGTCGAGAAAATAAAGCTATTACCTATTTGCGTCCTGATTCTAAAAGTCAAGTTACAATTGAGTATAGTGATGACAATATTCCACAAAGAATAGATGCCATAGTTGTTTCTACACAGCATGATGATTTTGGTACTGATGAAGAGATGTTAAGCCAAATTCGCAAAGATATTATCGAGATCTTGATACCTAGAGTGAAAGCCAAACTCCCACAACATATTCAAGAACTATTTAGCGATGATATCACCTACCATATTAACCCTACAGGTAAATTTGTGATTGGTGGACCACATGGTGATACTGGATTAACAGGAAGAAAGATAATTGTGGATACCTATGGTGGCAAAGGTGCACATGGCGGTGGTGCTTTTTCGGGTAAAGATCCAAGTAAAGTTGATCGAAGTGCTGCCTACGCTACCAGACATATTGCTAAAAATCTTGTTGCCGCTGGTGTATGTGACGAGGTTTTGGTTCAGGTAAGTTACGCTATTGGTGTGGTACAACCAACATCAATTCTTGTTGATACCTATGGCACTTGTCCTTTCAATCTTACCGATAGTGAAATCTCCGAAAAGGTCAAGGAAATCTTTGATATGCGCCCAGTGGCTATTGAACGTCGTTTAAAACTGAGACAACCTATGTATAGCGAAACCGCAGCATATGGTCATATGGGAAGAACCAATGAGACTGTTAGTAAAACATTTGAACAGCCCTATGGCGATTCAAAAACCATGAATGTCGAATTGTTTACCTGGGAGAAACTTGATTATGTGGATAAAGTTAAAGAAGCATTTGAAATATAATGTGATTCGCTTTTATGTCTCCCAACGCTGTTAAAGTAAGAATAGCTAAACCATCCGAATACAAAGTTGTAGGAGAACTTATGGTTGAGGTTTACTCACAGTTAGAAGGATTTCCTAATCAAAAAGAGCAACCTGAATACTACGACCTCTTGCTAAATGTTGGACAACTTACATCTAACGGACACACCCATATAATTGTAGCCCTCGATACTAACAATAAGGTAATGGGTGCAGTAGTTTACTTTGAAGACATGCTGTATTATGGCTCCGGTGGAATTGCACCACAGCTCAAAAATGCCTCTGGTTTCAGGCTATTGGCAGTGGATCCCTTAGCCAGAGGACTAGGGATTGGTAAACTTCTTTGTGAAGCATGTATTCAACGTTCAAAAAATCTAAGCCATAAATTTCTTTACATTCACTCTACGGAATCAATGGAAATTGCTCGTAGAATGTATGAACGTTTAGGGTTTCATAGATATGAACCTATTGATTTTAAACAAAATGATCTTGAGGTATTTGGGTTTCGATTACGATTAAATTAAAAGGCCTTCTAAATTAGAAGACCTTTAATTTTTAATCCTGACCACCTTTACGCGTAGGAGAGCGCTTTTCAGGCCAGTTCGCTTGTTGACCAGATCGCTCATCAATAGGTAGTATTCTTCTATCCCTTGGAAATGTTTTTTCATCTTCACAAGCCATATAAACCAAAATAGCCGTTAGAATTGCATTATTTCTGACATCATCAAAAACGATTTTATCATAGGTATCAATGTTAGTATGCCAGGTATAATCACCATATGACCAACTTAAAGAAGACAACCTAAATCCTGGAGCACCTGCAGCAATAAATGAGGAGTGGTCTGAACCACCTCCAGTAGGCATTCCTGGGAAAATAGTTTCAATGTGTTTTTTTATATCATTGGGCACAGGCTCTAACCATCTGGTAATGAATTCGTATGAATATAAGAATCCTGAACCATCAAGTGTTGTTACTCTTCCTGTACCATTATCTTGATTAAAAAGCGCTTGAAGGTTATCAACCACATCGGGATGATCTTCAACGAAGGCTCGAGATCCATTTAATCCAACCTCTTCTCCATCCCAATGACCTACAATGATTGTACGTTTAGGATTAGGATAGAATTTTTTTAAGAGACGCATGGCTTCCATCATGATAATGGTTCCTGTACCATTGTCTGTGGCTCCAGTTGCACCATCCCAGGTATCTAAATGTGCAGACAGCATGACATATTCATTTGGTTTTTCGGTGCCCTTTATTTCTCCAATGGTATTGTACACTGGCACATTGCCTAATTCATTAGACTTCGCAACTACCTTTATCACTGGCTCATCACCATACTCAACCATACGATATAACATGGTATAGTCTTCTAAACTTAAATCTATAGTTGGAATGTTTTTTGTATACGTACTAAATATTTTGTTAGTACCAAATCCTTTTGACCATCTACTGGCCAAAATACCCACAGCGCCTGCTTCTTCCAACTTTTGAAATCCTTCCTTATTAAATCGAATACCATAATAATTATGACCACTTCTTGCCATATTAGCTATCCATTCTTTTGAAAGGCTATCACGCTGAGCTTTCATATTTTCGAAAGATTCTTCTGTAGCCCATTCTTCCCAGTTATAATCTGGTCTTCCTGTGGTTTGCTTAAAATTTGCCATAACAAACTTACCCTTAACATTAGGTAACCAGGCTTCAAAATCTGCTTGACTTTCAAATCTCGGAATAACAACTATGCCTGCTTCAACTCCTGCGTCTGAGGTACTCGGACTCCAAGCTAATTGCATACCATCTAAAGTTTGCAATCTCGGACTAACCATGTCTATATGAGTAATGCCGCGTTCCCAACCTCGCCATTCGCCCCATTGTTCATTACGAGCTTCAATACCTAATGATAGATATTCTTCTACTATCCAATCATTAGCAATTTTCATTTGAGGAGTGCCAATTAGCCTGGGACCGATCACATCTAACAATTGATGAGCGTATCGTTCAAGTTGGGAATTAGAATTGGCTTCTTCAATTATACTACTTACTACAGAATCTTGATTCTGGGCTTGAATATGTGTTGCACTTATTGCTAGTACTAATACTGTTATTTTAAGATATAATTTCATTGCAGTTAGTTCGTGTTTAGTGTTTAAAAGTTTCCGAAAATAACTATTAATAATGATTGTTAAAACAAAAAAGCCATGTTTAACATGGCTTTTAAATTAAAGTTCGTAACGTAACCTAAAGGTAATATAGCGAGGCTGTATAAAATATTCAGTGGTCCGCACATTAATAGCTCCAGCGCTACTTTGATTTCGAGAATCTGTATCCAAAAGGTTAGTGGCCCTTATCTCATATTCAAACTTGGCATCTTTATCTTTACGGTAAGAAATTGAGGCACTCCAGATCTCAAAGTCATTCACTTTTGTGCCTTCCCTACTGAATCTATTATATTCAAAATCAGTTCTTAAAGTAACCGACTTCCACAATAAAGCATCAAACTCAATGTATGGGACGCTTGTTTGAAATTTGGTTCTATTACTTCCTTGATCTGTATCCTGTAATATTAATCGATATCCAACTTCAGTATTAGGCGCATTTCTAAAGTTTGTTCTCACGCTAGCTGTGTAATTTTGAGTGAAGTTTTCGTTAACTGAACGATTATTTTGAATAAACTGATTAAACTTTGAATAATTCAAATTACCACGAAGTGTTCCTCTAAATTTACCAAAGGTTCTTTGAACACGACCGTTGAAGTTTAAACTTTCATCTGCAAATTGAGAATTAAACGGAGTACTTACACTAACCACACTTCCAGGTTCAAATATTGATGAGTTTCTCACATTGTCAATACTTTTATTGTAATTAATACTAGCAAAAACATTAGTGTAATTAAACATGTTGAAGCTAAAATAGAATAGGCTTAAATTGTGTGATACAGCACTTTCCAGCTCCGGATTACCAGCAAACAACGCATTGTAGTTATTTAAAACTAAACCTCTAGCAAATTGGTTCACATCAGTAAATATGGTCTGCATACGATAGTTGAACGTCAGGTTCTCACTTTTCTTCAATTGCATACGTACATTAAAATCAGGTAATACTCTAAAGAATTCATCAGTAGTCTTTTCACCAAATTGTACATTATTCAAGTTGTAAATATGAGCAGACAACCCAGGAGTGATGGTAAATATTCCTGCCTTCAAACGGTAGTGCACCGCCAAATAGATATCGGTAAAATTATAATCTGTATCATTAACGGCTTCACCATCATTAATTATTGGAGTGGGATCAAAAATAGAATTGTCATCAAGTGTTTGAAATATATTGGAGTTGAACTGTTGATTGCTTAAAATGGTACCTAGAGTGAAGTTGATATCACTTTTGGTATTTAGAATATGCCAATAATCCAATTTCGCATCAAGTTGATTTGACTTGACCCTTTTGTTCTGTCCAATGTTATAGTTAAGTTGATCAGGATCTAAACCAAGAACCGTTGCTGTAGCTTCATAACTATCTTTATCTTCTAATAGCGCATTATAAAATGGATCTTCATCTTGAATTAAATGTTGAATTTCTAAAGCGAAAATATTGTTGTCGTCTAATGTATAATAGTAATCCAAGTTTTGATTGATGCTATATGGCGTACTTTCTTCAAATTGATTGATATCACCAATTACTGAAGAAAAGAATTGCTGATCCTGACTTTCTTTAGAAACACGTCCTAAAATATCATAGTCTAACTGATTCCGTACATTGGGTTTATATTTGGCGGACAATTTCAACAATCCCAGGTCACTTTGTTGCGTCGTATTACTATTGGTCAATTCATTGGGGATACCTAATTCGGGATCGGTATATTCAATAAATTGATTTTCCTGCAATTCATTCTTACTATTTGAGAAAATGGCAAAGCCACTTAGGTCTAAAGATTTGCTTGGTGAATAACTAAAGTTTGCAGCTCCAAAATTAGTCTCGATACTTCGTGCTTCGTTGTTTTGTAGGGTAAGGAATCCCAGGTTATTATTACCAAGACTGATGTTGGTTCCACTTTTTTGACTAGGCCTTTGAAAGCCAAATCCTCCTGAGAAGTTAAAATAATCACGACGGGTAAATGCTATTTCGCCAATATTATTTAGATCTCCAATGATATTAATACTGTATTTTGGACTATAGTAAAATAGTTTAGGCTGAAAAAGATAAAGACCTTCCTCATCTGTGGCTCCACCTCCAGCTGTAATGTTTCCAAACCAAAAATTCTTCTTTCCTTCTTTAAGTTTAATATTGAGGGCCAAATTGTCTTGATTATTAGTCACACCGCTTAGTTGACTCACTTCAGAATAGTTCCGTAATACTTGAACCTTATCGACCGCATTGGAAGGAATGTTTTTAGTTGCCAATTTAGTATCACCATCAAAAAAGTCCTTACCATCTACCATGACTTTTGAAACGACCTTACCTTCTACTTCAACTTGGCCATCATCATTTATCTCTACCCCAGGCAGATTTTTAAGTACATCCTCCAATTTGCGTTCAGTACCATCCTTAAATGAATCTGCATTATATATTAAAGTATCTCCCTTAATAGATACTGGCATTTCATAAGTTAACTCGACTGCATCTAACGTGTTGTCCTCAACCATATTGAAGTCTTTTGTCATATTCTCAGTAGTCGTATCGAGCAGTTCAGTAATGGTTTTCATGCCAATATAACTGACTTGAATTGAATATTTTGAATTGCTTTTCAAATCCAGACGGTATTTACCACTTTCATTGGTAATGGCATAGGAATCCATAGATTTGGTTTCTTGATTGATGGCAATAATATTTGCCAATTCTAATGGTGTCCCGATACTATCTTTCACAACACCTTCTATTTTAACTTGAGCAAAAGAAGTGCTTACTGCGAACAGCAGTACAATAGTTAAAAAATGTTTCATGAATATTTTAGTTTGTTAGATTAGTAGGACTAATTTCCCCCTCGTCTACCGCGTCCATTTCGACCACCATACATTTCTCGCATCTCTTTCATTTTATCCTTCATGATCTGGTTGTATTCTTCTCGCGTAACTTCTTGTCCTTTTTTTGGTTCTTTAATTTCTTTTTTCTCTTCTGGATTTAATATGATTTTTGAACATAAAATAGTTGTCCTATCTGCATTGATCTCCAGTATCAAACCCGGTAAACCCCAATAATCGCTTGGTCCTTGACTCACTGGAATTTGTGGTGTGTACCAAGCTGTTATTTCAATTTCTTTAGGTACTTCAACTTCATCCATTGGGTCATTGGTTTTAGTTGAATCCTTTTCTTTTTGAGCTTCATCCTCCTCATTTCTATCTCTACGTCTCATACTTCGCCAATCCATCTCATCTACTTCCTTTATCGCGGTTGCTTTAAAACATGTATACTGACCTATTTGTTTAGTTTCAGTTCCCATTTTCCAGTCTAGCTTTTCCAATTCATCTTTAACTAAAAACTGTTTTCCAAAAAATTCCTGTTCCTGAATCGATTGCTGACTTTTTACATTCTTATATTGAGGACCACCAGTGAAGCTACTCATCATTCCCCAGCCGCCACGACTTCCCGGTGCTTCCAATACTTCTTCTTCTTTATAAATAGACTCTTCGCGATTAAATGTCAGTACATATTCCTTCTCAAACATGCTTTTCATTCGTTCTGCAATCATTTTTTTCATTTCAGGACTCATTTCTCTACCACCGAAATTATCCATATCAATAGTAGTTTTCGAAAAATAATGGGCTTGACCTTGAAAATCTTGTGCTACTGAGACTATTGAAAATAGTACAAAAAGGGCGACAATACTTGCCTTAAGAAGTGCTTTCATTGTTTTGGAATTAGAAGTTAGTTGTCATTTTAGAACATAATTCAATAAAGATAATAAGTCTAAACTGATAAATTCTCTTTAATTATAATTCTTATAATTATACTTCTTAGACTATTCCAAGTGCTATTTGTTTAATTTGAAAACGTTAAAATGTAATAAATTTTAACCTCTACTACGCATTCTGTTATCCCGAAACTCTCTCATTTTATCAGAGATTATCGTCTGATATTCGCTTTTAGTAACTTCCTTACCTTTTTGAGGTGCTTCTATTAGCTCTTTTTCTTCTGGATTCATTATAATCTTAGAGCACAGGATGGTTGTATTTCCTGCACTTACTTCTAGAATAAGCCCAGGCAAACCCCAATACTCGAGAGGACCATGACTAACAGGTATTTGTGGTGTATACCACGCTTCAATTTCAGTCATGGCTACCGTTTCTTCTGATGTTTCACTATCATTATCATCATTTGAATTTCTCAATCTATCCCATGAAAATGAATACCATGTCAAATCGTTTGTTGGAACTTTAGCAGTGGCTTTAAAACACATGTAATTACCGATCTGTTTAGACTCGGTTCCCATTTCCCATTCTATATCTAACAGATTATCTTTTACCAAAAATCGTTTGCCATAAAACTCTTGATCTTGAATCTGCAAATCTTGTTTGACATTTTTATATTGATCTCCCGGTGCAAAATTTTGACCCCAAGAATCTGTAGCACCAGATATGGCATCTAGCTTATCTTCCTCTTTAAAAAATGACTCCTCTTTACTAAAAGTTAAAATGTAGGTCTTTTCTAATCTATTTTTGAGGCGTTCTGCAATTTGCTTTTTCTGAGCTTCACTTAACCTGGCTCCCCAGTTTCCTAATTCCATTCTAGACTTCGAAAAGTAATAAGCTTTACCCTGAAATTCTGCACTTTTGGTTTTACTGTTAAAGCTACTTGTTATAACTAAAATAAGAGCAAGTAAGCCTAATTTTGATACAAATGATTTCATAGTGCGATACTGTTTGTGGTTATTTTGTTTAACAAATTTATATTTTTATTAAACAAAACATATGAATTTATCAATAAATTAACATTCATACACAACGATAATCCTACAAAATCGCTTGGTCTATTACTTCAAAGAACGTTTTGATTAATATTATCCGCGAATGCGTACCTCTACATTATGACCATCTCCTCGTTCGGAATCATAACGTTCACGCATTTCTTTGGCTTTCTTAGCCATGATCTCATCATATTTTTCTTGATTCACAACCTTTCCCTTCTTAGGTTCTTCTATCGACAATTTGTTTTCTGGATTTAAAATAATTTGACTACAAATTATGGTTTGCCGGCCATCATTAACTTCAAGTATTAATCCTGGAAGTCCATGATATCTCGCTGGTCCGTTATTAACTGGAATATCTGGAGTATACCACGCTGTAATGGTGATCTCCTCGGTTACCATCTCATCATCCAATTCTTTATCACCATTAATACTGATGCCACTGGACATGGTTTGTATCTCTCGCGTCATCGTCGCTTTATAGCAGGTATATTCACCTATATTTTTGGTTTCGCCTGTGAGCTGCCATTCATGTTTAGGCAAATCGTCCTTTACCAAGAATATCTTTCCATAGACATCATTTTGACTAGAGTACCGATCTTCACTCAAATTTTTGTACATCACGTCAGAACCTCCTGTATCAACCATAACCATTACCATTCCCTGTGGCTGCGGAGCTTCTAACTCTTCATCTTCCTTATAAATTGATTCCCCTTTTGTAAATGATAAAATATACGTTTTTTCAAACTGTTTCTTCATCATTGCCATCATCTGTTCTTGCATTTCCGAACTCACTTGAGTGCTATCCAGTTGAATATCAAATTTGCGATGCGTTTTGTAAGTAGCTTTACCCTGAAACTCTTGTGCTCCAACAAAACTAGAAACAGATAGTAGAGCTATAACCAATAATTTAATAATTGAATTCATAATAGTTTTATCTTTTGTTATTATAATATGTCAATGCTGCTTCTCTAATACGATCAACTCGAGATAAAAACTCTTCATCATTTTTTGAGTTTCCCTCGACTTTATATGACAGTTTTGCCTTTTCTCCACTAGACATTGTATCGCCATAACAAACAAGCTCAAATGAAATTGGTTGATCACTTTCGGCCATATCCATCATGTCTTTAATGTCATTTGTTTCAAAGGTATTCTTAATATCATTGACCGAATTGACTGTTACAACAACATCAATACGCTCAACATTAATTTTCTTTGTGATTTTAGATTCGGAATGATCGCCTTGACCTTGGACAGTTCCAAATAGTGTTAAACTCAAAAAAAGAGATAGAATAAAGTTTTTCATTTTTTTAGATTTTTATTTTACCATACAAATATCAGTATTGAACCTTATGTACTAAGTTAAGTAGTGTTAACGTGTGTTAATCAATTCATCTTCATAACATTTTACTTTATACTTTTGAATTATGAATAATAGAAGATATAAATGGATTCTCTACTTCATTACATTGGTCATTCTAACTACTATAACTATTCAATTTTATTGGAATTATAAGAATTACCTTAGTAATAAGCAGCAATTAATAAGTGACGTTCAGACGTCATTGGATAATGCAGTAGAAAACTACTATGCTGAACTTGCTGAAAAAACAACAGTAGGTATTTTTTTAGAAGGTGACCAACAGCAACGCGTATTTGACCCTAATGGTGAAATTGATGAAATCTTTGAACAAATTGATAGTTTGCATAGTCGATTTAACAACTTAGATTCACTTGATGTCAATCCAGCTGAGGGCATAACTATTTTAAAAGGTAAAAATTTAGATTCGTTATCTGAACTGCAAAGTGAAATGTATTCAAATACCCACACACATAGATTTGATAGTCTAAGTCAACAGCAAATTAATTTACAAATCAATGATTATGAGATGTTGACTTCAAAAATAGTAGTGTCAATTTCTAATGATAGTCTAGACTTGGTTAAGATAGATAGCTTGCTTCATGAGGAATTCAAGCAAAAACAAATAACAATCGATAGTAAACTCAATTTTTACGAATCAAGTGTTCAAAAACAAGTACAGAAGATTGCAGATTCTATGGAGCAGAAGATAGAACATCATTATACTCTTACAGCAAGATCACGATCTTCATTTTTGCCTAGACAAAGTATCTTAGAGCTAGAATACAATAATTCTACTATTACCATATTACAACGCAGTTTAAATGGAATCCTTATTTCAACACTACTTGTTTTGACGGTTATTGGCTGTCTGTTTTACTTACTTAGAATTATTAATCAGCAGAAACAATTGGGAGAATTAAAAAATGATCTTATAAGCAATATCACACATGAGTTCAAAACCCCTATCGCAACAATTGGTGTGGCTATTGAAAGTATTAATGACTTTGAAACCATGAATGACAAAGATCGAACTAAAAAATATCTGAACATGTCACAAATGCAGTTAAATAAGCTCAATAATATGGTTGAAAAATTATTGGAAACTGCCAGCTTAGATAGCCAAGACCTTAAACTAAATAAAGATAAAGTTGATATTGTTGAACTGTTACATCAGATTATTGCCAAACAAGATTTGCTTAAAGGATCAAAGACTATCAATTTTAATTCATCAATTACAGAATATACCATTCATGTGGATTCATTTCACATAGAGAATGCAGTTACAAATATCATTGACAATGCAATAAAATATGGTGGTAATATTATTGATATTAATCTTTCAACTCTAAGAAATAAATTCCAAATTGTGATTACAGACAATGGCAATACGCTAAATCAAAATCATAAGACTAAAATATTCGATAAATTCTATCGTGTTCCTAAAGGAAATACACATGATGTTAAAGGATTTGGAATTGGTTTATTTTATACTAAAACCATAATTGAGAAACATGGAGGTACAATAGAACTCTCATTGAAAAATAACAGAACATCATTTATAATAGATTTGCCAAATGTCTGATAAAATAAATATACTTCTTGCCGAGGACGAACCAGCTCTAGGTCTAATCATAAAAGAAAGTTTAGAAACTCGAAACTTCAAGGTTTTTTTATGTGAAAATGGAGAGAAAGCCCTACAAACCTACAAATCGGAAAACCCTGAGTTGTTAGTCCTTGATGTCATGATGCCAAAAAAGGATGGTTTTACATTAGCTAAAGAGATTCGCCTTGAAGATGATACT
>CAYZKX010000051.1:0-11442 GCA_964479055.1 uncultured Flavobacteriaceae bacterium | reverse complement strand
GTAGTGATCTTTACAAACTGTGCTGATTCTTTTAAACTTGCAATGTCTTTAGCTCCACAATAACCCATACCAGCACGCAATCCACCGACAAATTGATGGATGCTCTCATACAGCTCTCCTTTGTATGGTACCCGACCTACTATTCCTTCAGGAACTAACTTTTTGATATCGTCCTCTACATCTTGAAAATAACGGTCTTTACTTCCTTCTTTCATGGCTTCAACAGAACCCATACCGCGATAAGACTTAAATTTTCGTCCTTCAAATATTATCGTCTCTCCAGGTGATTCCTTAGTTCCAGCAAGTAGAGATCCTAACATTACACAATCGGCTCCAGCAGCAATTGCCTTTGGAATATCACCGGTATATCGTATTCCTCCATCAGCAATTACAGGAATCCCTGAGCCCTTTAAAGCATGAGCTACTTCCATAACCGCTGATAGCTGTGGATAACCAACGCCAGCTACAACACGTGTGGTACAAATAGAACCTGGTCCTATCCCTACTTTGACGGCATCAGCTCCTGCTTCAGCCAAAAAGCGTGCAGCATCAGCCGTTGCAATATTCCCAACTACAACATCAAGATCTTTGAATTTTTCTTTTATAGTTTTTAGAACCTCAACCACACCTTTAGTATGACCATGGGCTGTATCAATTATAATTGCATCAACACTTGCTTTTACCAAGGCTTCAGCTCGTTCTACGGCATCGGCAGTAACACCAATAGCCGCAGCAACTCTAAGGCGCCCAAATTTATCTTTATTCGCTATTGGTTTTTGAGTTAGTTTCGTGATATCTCTAAAAGTTATGAGCCCAACAAGCTTATAGTCATTATCCACTACAGGTAATTTTTCGATCTTGTTTTCCTGAAGAATTTCTTCTGCATCCAGTAATGAAGTCCCTTCACTTGCTGTGACAAGATTGTCGCTTGTCATGACTTCAGTAATGGCGCGTTGATTATTTTTTTCAAAACGTAGATCTCTATTAGTAACAATCCCTTTTAGAAAACCTTGCTCATCCACAATAGGAATTCCACCAATACTGTGCTCCTTCATAAGTTGTTTAGCATCGCTAACTATGGCATTTAAGGGAAGCGTAACAGGATCAATGATCATTCCACTTTCTGCCCGTTTCACTTTACGGACTTTGGCAGCCTGCTCTTCGGCCGTCATGTTTTTATGCAATACTCCTATACCGCCCTCTCGAGCCATGGCAATAGCCATTTGGCTCTCCGTAACCGTATCCATTGCCGCCGAAACAACAGGGACATTAAGAGTTATGTTTTTCGAAAATTTCGAGTTTATACTGACTTCACGAGGTAACACCTGAGAATATGCTGGCACTAAAAGTACGTCGTCATAAGTTAGACCTTCGCCAACAATTTTATTTTGGTGAGATGTCATTGCAATTTGTTTTAAAATTGCATGCAAATTTAAGGTTTTTTATTGTCTTTTTTCAGACTCCTTATAAATTTTTAATTTTAGTCCTTTAAAATGAGTTATGCAGACCTACGCTGATACATTATTGATCGCCATTCCATTTTTTGTCATCCTGATTTTGATTGAAATTGGTTATAGTATCTATGTGAAAAAGCGTGCGCATAATCCGTTAGACACTATTTCCAGTCTAAGTTCGGGTTTAACCAATATTATCAAGGATTCATTAGGACTGATTGTAGTTTTGGTTTCCTATCCTTATTTACTTAATCAATTGGCTGTAATAGAAATTCAAGAGACTTGGGTAGTATATGTAGTGGCTTTTATTGCCATTGATTTTGCGAGCTACTGGAACCATCGGTTAAATCACAAGGTCAATATTTTCTGGAATCAGCATGTAATTCATCATAGCAGTGAAGAATTTAATTTGGCTTGTGCTTTACGCCAACCCATTTCCAATGTATTGGGTTATTTCTCTATTTTAATGATTCCTGCTGCAATACTTGGCGTTCCAGAAAACGTGATAGATGTCTTGGCTCCCCTACATTTGTTTGCCCAGTTTTGGTATCATACTAAACATATTGGTAAGCTGGGAATTTTGGAATATATTATTGTCACACCGTCACAACATCGGGTACATCACGCCATAAATCCTGAATATATTGATAAGAATCTGGCAGCCATATTTTGTGTATGGGATCGTGCCTTTGGCACATTCCAGGAAGAACTTGAGGAAGTACCACCAGTTTACGGTATATTAAAACCAGCACATACCTGGAATCCAATATTAATTAACTTTCAACACCTTTGGCGAATTATTGTTGATGCATGGCATACCAAAAAGTGGACAGATAAAATTCGTATTTGGTTCATGCCTACAGGATGGCGTCCTGACGATGTTAATAAAACGCATCCAAGATCTATTATTGATGACCCAGACAATTTTGAAAAATACAGTCCTAGGGTTTCAAAAGGATTGATTTATTGGGCCTTATTCCAGTTGTGGGTAAATCTAGGTTTGCTTCTTTATATGTTTTTTAATTTTGAACATCTAGACTTTGCACAACTACTCCAATATGGCCTTATTCTAGTATTAGGCATCTATACTTATACCTCATTGATGGACAAGAGTTTGCAATCCATGGTTTCTGGGGTCTTATACTCCGGATTAGGTTTATTTATTATTGGGAATACTGGTGATTGGTTTGGGTTGAACAATTATCTTTCAATTGGGAGCTTTATTGTAGGTTTGTTTTTTGTGATCTCCTTTCTCGTTACCATTTATTTCAATTGGTTGCATTACCAGTCTTCACGGCATCTAGCTACTAACTAGATCTTCTCCCGGTTTTAAGTCAAGGGCCTCAACGGTACGTATCGACGCTGCTGTAACCGCGTATGGTAGAACAATAATAATACCAACAACGGGAATCACTAACATCAACAAGAACATTATCCCATTACCAATGGCCAATCCGCGATGTTGCCTTACAAATTGCAAACTTTCCTTATAACCAAAATGCCGTTCAAGTGTATAGTCCATACTACCAAATCCAGCATAATAGGCTTGAACCATAAATAAGAGAAGCGTTGAGAAAATGTTGACCACTGGAATAAACTTAAGTAACAAAATTGGAATGGTGAGCAGCAATTCCATGAATAAATTACGTGTATTGAGACGAATGCCTCGCCATAGTTGCTGCTGAAACGAACTTTGCCTTTGCGTTCTCTTTTCTCCCAATAAATGGGCTTCAATTTTTTCAGAAACAGGGCTCATAAAGGGAGCCGAAAGTGCCATTATAATGTGTTTGTAGACAATGAGTCCCAATGCAATAATGATTAAAGCGATAATGATCTCGCTAAAGGTTTTGATCCAAGTCGCACTACTCCATGGGATCAAACTAAATATATAATCAGTGATATTATCAGAAAGTCCATAGGCACTTAAGGCTATGGCGATGGCAGTTGCTATACTTATTAGAATTGGGATGGCAAAATACTTCCAGAGATTGAGTTTAGACATTAAAGCAAATGCTTCAAAATAAGCCTGAACACCTCTAAATATATTTGTGATCATTATTCTTTGAGATAGCTGAGATTAAATTTTAGGGCAACGTTTGCAATTCGATTTGCCTTTCTTTTTGAATTTTTTGCAACACTTCTTTTTTTTATTACAACTTACAAAAACTGATGTTGTAATTGAATTAGAAGTTGCTATCGAACAACATGTACTCACTTGCGTTATTTTAATTAAATCTAAATAAGCGCAAAAATAAGCAATAGTCTAAAATTCCAAAAACTAGCGCAACGTATTTATTAACAATTATTCTTCAGGAGTTTGCTCGTTTGCAATTTCATTGACATCGCGATCAAAAAGATAATGCCCTGACTTATCATCGCCAATGATATTGAGTTTATCCAGCAAGGTTCTTGCCACCGCTTCTTCCTCTAATTGTTCGCTAACATACCACTGCATAAAATTATGCACATTATAATCCTTTGCCTGGAGACATTCATAAATAATATGATTGATCTTCGAGGTTACAAAAATTTCACTTTCAAGGAAGGTAGTAAATAATTCATTGAGTGATTCGAAATTCCCTTTTGGTTTTTCAAGTTCAGGTACTGAAACATGACCACTACGTTCGTTTATAAATTTGACCAATTTAGTCATATGTATACGTTCTTCCTCGGATTGTGCATAGAAAAATTCAGCAACACCATTATAGCCATTAGCATCGGCCCATGAAGCCATAGCCAAATATTGCATAGAAGCAGCTGCTTCAAATTTCACTTGATCATTTAATAATTTTTCAATTGCGTTATTCATTTTTTAAATTTTTATTCAATGCTTTTATAAGAAGTACTAAAATAATGAATATTCATCTACTATATCAACAATTTTAGCGTATTAATTTATAACAGTATTGCAAATATTTATCCCTTAAATTCTAATAATCAAAGAATAAAAATCAATTCGATATTGAATTCAAAAATTGGTAACAACTTTATTTAAAATTAATCTAAATAAATTTTGTAATTGTAAAATGACACTTTACTTTTGCTCACTCAATGGTCAATTTATTTTTAATTAGTCTAAATTAATGAGTTTAAGAATTTATTATTTCGCTTTCTTCTTGTCTTTTTTATCCTACTCACAAAGTCAACAAACTAATCTCGACTCCATTCAAAAACTAGATGAAGTTTTTATAAAGACCTCTGCCATTTTTGGTAATAAATTTGTGGCCGAGCATAGAACTGGATCTTCTTATTATTTGTCAAGCAATGAACTTGAAAAATATGGATATACCGATATAAATCGCGCATTGAAAGTTGTTCCTGGTGTTACCTATTATGAGGAAGATGGCTTTGGTTTACGTCCCAATATTAGCCTTAGAGGGACGTCGCCTGAACGTAGTGCTAAAATTTCATTGATGGAAGATGGTGTTCTTATTGCTCCTGCACCATATAGTGCTCCTGCTGCCTATTACTTTCCATCTGTAGGTAGAATGAATGCAGTTGAAATACTTAAAGGCAGTAGTCAGGTGCAATACGGACCATTTACAACTGGTGGAGCTATTAATATGGTCTCAACTGAAATACCAAATACCTTTAAAGGCATTCTAAAATCAAGCTATGGCACTTTTGATACTGCGCAATTTTATGGTAATGCGGGCGGTACAAGTAAGAACTTTGGTTATCTCCTTGAGTTTCTTAACTACAGCTCCAACGGATTTAAAAACTTAAACAACGATCTAAATACAGGTTTTGATATTAATGAAGTGCTTGCTAAAGTTGGCTATGAACTAAGCGCATCTAAAAAATCGAAACAACGCATCGACTTAAAATTTCACTTTTATGACGAACTGTCAAATGAGACCTATTTAGGGCTAAGTGAAGAAGATTTTTCTAATAGTCCATATGACCGTTATTCAGCCTCGCAGGTAGATAACATGGATGCTCAACAATTACAACTTCAACTTACACATACTTTTAATATTGGCCAAAATATTCGAATAACTACCGATGTATATACTAACCAATTTAAAAGAAATTGGTACAAACTGGATGATGTTGTTTATCAGGACGACAAACAAAAAATTTCAACTGTAGTAGCGGACCCTTTGACATATTCAAATCATATGGAAATTCTGAAGGGAGCAGTAAATAGTCAAAATGATAATCTTTTGGTAAAGGCCAATAATAGAAAGTATTTGTCTCGAGGTATTCAAACAAAATTTGATTATCATTGGAACGGTAATAATGCATTTCATGATCTTGAAATAGGTGTACGTTATCATTATGATGAAGAAGACCGCTATCAATGGGAAGATGGTTATAGTATGACAGAGAATAGGATGATACTCACATCTAATGGTATTGGGGGTGCACAAGGTAATAGAATTAGTAGCGCAAAAGCATTGGCTTCATTTGTGACCTATAAATTAAAAATTAATCAATGGACATTTACCCCTGGTCTGCGGTTCGAAAATATCTTTCTAGAACGTATGGATTATGGGTCAGCTGATCCTGATAGAACCGGAGTTGATATAACAGAGAGAAATAATAATGTAAATGTATTTATTCCTGGTATTGGTATTAACTACAAGTTCAACAATAGCCTATCGGTATTCGGCGGTATTCATAAAGGGTTTTCTCCACCAAGCAATCAACCAAATGAAAAGGCCGAAGAAAGTATCAACTTTGAACTTGGATCACGATTCAGATGGCATAATTTTAGTGGTGAGGTAATCGGATTTTATAATGACTACAGCAATTTACTTGGAAGCGATTTGGCTGCGACTGGTGGGACCGGTTCATTAGATCAATTCAATGCTGGCGCTGTTCGGGTGAATGGTATAGAAGTGTTACTTAATTATGATATTCTTAATACCAAACGTAACTGGAGTTTACCCATTACAATAGGCTATACATTAACAAACACAGAATTCTTGACAAGTTTTGGAAGTGAGGATGATCTTTGGGGTGAAGTTCAAGCTGGTGATCATTTACCTTATATCCCAATGCATCAATTAAATTCATCAATAAGCTTAGAATACAATAAATTTCAGGTAAACTTAAACGCCAGATTTAATGGTGAATACCGCACGCAAGCAGGATCTGGTGCCATACCAAACGAAGAACTGGTCGCATCTAATTTTATTGTTGACCTCTCAGGAAAATACAATATAACCTCTCAACTATCAGCGCGCGTTAACATCATTAACTTGTTCAATTCCACTTATGCTGTAAGTCGCGTTCCTGCTGGACTGAGACCAGGGCACCCATTTGGATCTTATTTAGGATTGGAATATCGGTTTTAATGATAGGTCGTAAATACTCTAGTAGCTTCATTGTGAGCACTTTCAAACGCAAGTGCATGTAGATTGGTATCTACTTTTTCTTTTGTGAAGTACGATAATAATTTTTCAGTAGGCATATTACCAGTAAGCTCATCCTTTGCCATTGGGCAACCACCAAAGCCTTGAATGGCACCATCAAAACGTCTACAGCCCGATTTATAGGCAGCATCTACTTTTTCAAACCAAGTTGTTGGCGTAGTGTGCAAATGCGCACCAAACTCAATGTCTGGATATTCGGGAATAAGATTAGAAAAAAGATATTCAATATTCTCTGGATTAGAACTGCCAATGGTATCACTCAACGAAAGAATAGACACTCCCAATTTATTTAGTTTTTCAGTCCACTCTCCAACAATGTCTACATTCCATGGATCACCATAAGGATTGCCAAATCCCATTGATAAATAGACTACAACTTCCTTTTCATGCTGATTGGCCAAGGTCAAAATTTCACGTAAGGTATCCACAGATTGTGCAATGGTCTTATGGGTATTTCGCATTTGAAAATTTTCTGAAATTGAAAACGGATAGCCTAAATAATCAATCGCTTGATGTTTGCAAGCGTCAACAGCGCCACGTACATTGGCAATAATAGCCAATAATCTACTAGAAGTACCATTTAGATCTAACTGTGCTAGTACTTCTGCCGTATCTACCATTTGCGGTATTGCTTTGGGTGAGACAAAGCTTCCAAAATCTATAGTGTGATAGCCAACTCTTAATAGTGACTGAATGTATTGTACTTTTTTATGTGTTGGAATAAATGCTTTGATACCTTGCATGGCATCCCTAGGGCATTCAATAATTTTCACAGTTTGAGACATCAAGATCTAAATCTGCATTAAAAATACTATTATTTGAAAAAATTGGTCTTGATTTTGTAAGTATTATTATCTAAAGACGAACAAAAACCAAAATGAAATAATGAAAAAAATTACCACTAACGCTTTCTTTATACTAGCCTTTATCTTAATTCCTAATTTTACAATAGCACAATCAACCGCCATCTATACTATTGAATTTGTGAGTTCATGGAATGATCCGGATCATGGCACCTTACCAGTTAATGCGCATTGGTCTGATCTTGTTGGTGCAACACACAATAGCGACATTACGTTTTGGGAAGTCGGTACTTTAGCATCACCAGGTGTTGAAGATGTAGCAGAAATAGGTGTCAATACCAACTTTAATGCAGAGGTGAACACAGCCATATCAAATGGTGATGCCGATCAATGGTTACAAATGGCTTTTGATGCTCCTAATGACGCTTTAAGTGGTGCCACATTAACAAGTGTTAGTGTAAGTGAAGATTATCCTTTGTTGACACTATTGTCGATGATCGCTCCAAGTCCAGATTGGTTTATTGGGATCAATAGTTTCTCATTACTTGATGGTTCAAATAATTGGAAGAATTCATTGAGTATTGACTTGTTTCCTTACGATGCCGGGACCGAAGAAGGAACTGGATACAGTACAAGCAACGCTGCAAGTACACCTCATGTGGTTATTTTTGACCGTTCTTCTACCACACCATTCATAGGTCCTAAAATTGGCACATTAAACATAACTTTAGAAAATGTACTAAATACTGAAGAGGTGGCATTAAGTAACGCCATAGCGTTATCACCAAATCCAGCTTCTTCATTTCTTAACATTTCCAATTCAAGTAGTAATGCATTAAAAAGTGTTTCCATTTATAATGTTCTAGGTAATTTGGTAGAAGAACTTCAAATTTCATCTAATCAAAATACTTTTAGACATGACATTTCACAAATGGCCTCGGGATTATATTTGGTTAAAATGGAAGACAGTTCAGGGCGCCAAGCCACTAAAAAACTAATTATTCAATAAGTATTTTGGTCTTAGTTTTTCAACAAAGCCGTATTAATCGCCTTGATCAGTTTGGGACCTTGGTAAATAAATCCAGTGTAGAGTTGTACAAGGTCGGCTCCGGCTTCAAATTTTTCTAAGGCATCTTCAACAGTATGAATACCTCCAACTCCAATTATTGGAAAAGCTTTGTTGCTTTTATCTGATAAAAACTTAATAACCTCAGTAGAGCGTTTTGAAAGTGGTTTACCACTCAATCCACCTGTTTCCTTCTTATTTTTAGAAGACAATCCTTCTCTGGAAATAGTTGTGTTTGTAGCAATAACACCATCAATTGCCGTAATTTTTACGATATCAATAATATCTAACAATTGATCGTCAGTCAGATCTGGTGCAATTTTTAATAGAATAGGTTTCTGTTTGGGTCTTTTTGAATTCTCAGTTTTTAAGGTCTGAAGCAATAAAGTTAACGGTTCTTTATCTTGCAAAGCCCTTAGATTAGGTGTATTGGGAGAACTTACATTAACTACAAAGTAATCTACATATTCAAAAAGTGCATTAAAACAAATGATGTAATCGTCAACGGCCTTTTCATTTGGAGTTACCTTATTCTTACCAATATTCCCTCCAATTAAGACGCCTTTGTTCTTTTTTAAACGTTCAACTGCCTCATGAACACCACCATTATTAAATCCCATGCGATTGATAATAGCTTGATCTGCTTTAAGTCTAAACAATCTTTTTTTTGGATTTCCTGCTTGACCTTTAGGAGTGAGTGTGCCTATTTCTATAAATCCAAAACCCATATAGCTAAGCTCGTTATACAACTTAGCATCTTTATCAAAACCAGCTGCGAGTCCTACAGGATTTTGAAATGTAAGTCCAAATAACTTTCTTTCCAACCTTTTATCATTAACTACAAATATTGCTTTGAGTAGTGAAGAAACCAATGGGATTTTACATGCCAACTTCATAACCTTAAACGTAAAATAATGTATGCGTTCAGGGTCGAAGCAAAACAAAATTGGCCTGATGATTAACCTATACATGCAGTGAATTTGAATGCAAAAATACAGCAATTCGTTTCAACTTTAAAAGAAACTGAAGTAAGAGTTGTGACTTATTTTTGGGTTCTTTATTTTTGGAGAAACACACCTATACATGATTGACCAAAAGCATATAATGGATCGCTTTATTAGTTATGTAACGATTGATACCGAAAGTGATCCAAATAGTGACACAACTCCAAGTACAAGTAAACAGTGGGATTTAGCAAACAAGCTGGTAGAAGAATTAAAAGCTATTGGATTGGAAGATGTAACAATCGATGACAAAGCCTATGTTATGGCTACATTACCAAGCAATGTGGACCACAAGGTACCAACTATAGGGTTCATTTCACATTTTGATACTTCACCTGATTATAGTGGTGCTAATGTTAATCCGCAAATACATGAAAATTATGGCGGTCATGATATTTTATTGAATAAGGAAGAAAACATTGTATTATCACCTAATTATTTTGAAGATCTCAAACTATACATTGGCCAAACACTAATTACAACTGACGGCACTACCCTATTGGGCGCTGATGACAAAGCTGGGATTTGTGAAATAGTTACGGCCATGGAATATCTTATTGCTAATCCTGAGATAAAACATGGGAAAATCAGAGTTGGTTTTACACCAGATGAAGAAATTGGTCGAGGTGCTCATCATTTTGATGTCGACAAATTTGGTGCAGACTGGGCTTACACAATGGACGGCAGTCAAGTAGGTGAACTAGAATATGAGAATTTCAACGCTGCCGGTGCAAAGGTTATGGTTACAGGTAAAATAGTCCACCCTGGATATGCCAAAGGAAAATTGGTGAACTCAATGTATTATGCTAGTGAGTTCATGAATAGCTTACCACGTAATGAAACGCCTGAATTAACTGAGGGCTATCAAGGCTTTTTTCATCTCTATTCCATTGAAGGCAAAGTAGAAAAAACGATGATGCAATATATCATTAGGGATCATGACAAAGACAAGTTCGAAGCGAGAAAATCATTGATGCGAAAAGTGGCGGCTGAAATCAATGCCAAATATGGAAAAGACCTTATCGCTATTGAAATAAAAGATCAATATTACAACATGAAAGAGAAAGTGGTTCCTGTAATGCACATTGTAGATCTTGCTGAAGAAGCCATGAAGCAACTCGATATTACACCATTGATAAAACCTATTCGTGGTGGCACCGACGGTTCACAATTATCCTATAAAGGTCTGCCATGTCCTAACATATTTGCTGGTGGACATAATTTTCATGGACGTTATGAATATGTTCCAGTAGAAAGTATACAGAAAGCAGTAGAGGTTATCTGTAAGATTGCCGAATTAACACAAGAGCGTTACAAATGAATATAGCCGATCAATTAGAAAAGAACCTCGAAGTTTTTAAAGCACTTTTGAATATCGACGATGCAAACCTAATACAATGGAGACCTGCTGAAAATAAGTGGAGTTTGCTGGAAATTGTTTGTCATTTATATGATGAAGAACGTTTGGACTTTAGATTTAGAACACAATGGACCCTGGAACGCCCTGGAGAAATTCCACCTACATTCAACCCTTTAAAATGGGTTGAAGATCATGATTATACGTCTCAGAATTTTAGGGACACGCTCCATAAATTTGAAAGTGAACGCATTAAATCTGTTAAATGGTTGCGCGGTTTATCTAATGTATCATGGGACAATGCGTTTGAACATCCAAAATTGGGAACATTAAGTGCAGCCTATCATGCCGTGGGGTCAGCCATCGCTGCGGTTGAG